>JBJEKE010000383.1:0-6967 GCA_051878475.1 Muribaculaceae bacterium
TCCTTTTTTCGACAGTTCCAATGCATGAGGGAAACTGTCGTGCATGGCACCAACAAAAGCGAAAGCACCGCCAGCATTACACACGGCATATGGTGTACTCCGTTGACCTCGGAAGAAAAACATACCGGTGTTGCGTTTGCCAGCGTCATCGCTTTTCTCGGCCTCAGTGTAGATGTCGAGGAAAATCTCTTCGTTGTTAAGTGCATGACTCTTCATATAGTTCACTATTTCAACGGTCATGTCGGGGTCAATATTGTTGTAATAGGTCAGTTGAAGTTGTTCCAGTGTGTTCCCACTCCAGTATCCGTTGTTGACAGGAAAAATCATATGACCGAACCCACTGAAAGCCGGATCGGAAACGACGTCGGAAATAAGGCTCGAACGCGAGAAGTATGTCTCGGTATCGGCCGAATTCTCGTTCATTATTCGGGAGAGGAATGCATCGCACACATTTGCATTGCCGCCGCTGCCGTAGCCGTGCGGATAACCTTCAAGGACAAGTGTCTCCACCTCGCATCCGGCTTGGCGCACAGCATTTGAATTCTGTTCAAACTGTCCGGAAAATCCGGCTCTGGTACCCCAGCAATAGAATGCTGGAGGGAGCTTGGCGCTGCGTAGCGTCTCTACATCGTTCATCGATACACTCAGGCGGCCATAAAAAGAGTATATCATACCCACGGCGCACGCCTCGACAGGAACCTCATCGAGGGCGTCGGGCTTGTATTTGGCATCAAGAACTGTGCCGTTGTTCAAGCCTCGCCAGTTGAGCAATACCTCGCCATTAAGTATTCCACCAGCCGAAAAGCCCACAAGGGCAATATTGTCGGCGTTGATGCGGTAATCGTTGGCGTGGGCGCGCACATAACGTATGGCACGCTGCAGGTCGGTGGCACTTTCGCGCATAGTATATGGCGATAAGCGATAGTTCACGATAAAGCACTGATAGCCCATCGGAGTGAGCATATTTGCAATGTCGAAGCCTTCGTTTTGCATGCTGCGAAATTGAAAAGCACCGCCGGGGCAGATAATAACTGCCCCTTTAGGTGCTACGCCGGCGGGAACCGTCGATACTATCATATTGGGAATAAAGTTTGGGCCGTCGGAATTATTCACGTTTTGGGTGATGGTAGGAATGTTTCCTTGGAACCAAAGATTAACTGTCCCGCTCATCGGCGCCTTTGAGTCGATTGTTGGATTTGCAGCGCCATTGTCGGCAATATTGTTGTTGGATGTTTCGGCCCATTCGGTGTTGATGCGCTGAATCCAATCTTCAACCTCGGCAGTAGAGCCTGTTGTGCCCAGCCCGGTGAGGTTGGTGGCATCGGGAGTAAGGTCGACAATTTTCTGCAATGTCTCGTCGCGATAGGTTGCAGCGTAGGTGCAGAACGGCACTACCGTTTTTTCCTTGAAATCGTAACTTTCGGCAAATGTTGAAATAATCATTGGAGCAGTGTGCCACCATACCGGACAACCTATGAATACAATGTCGTAATCATCGAAATCTGCCACATGGTCCTTGATGGGAGGGCGTGCGTCGTTGTCGCGCTCCTGAAGTGCTACTTCGGTGCATGGAGTGTATTGCGTTGGGTATGGGTTTTGAGGGACAATCTCGAATATGTCGCCACCGGTTACACGCTGTATCTCTTGTGCCATGCGGCGAGTAGTGCCTCCCCACGAGAAATAGGCTATAAGCACCTTTTTCCCGTCGAAGTATTCATTTGGGGAGTCGTTGGAGTCATCGTTGTTCTTCGGTTCATCGCCTGAGCAAGCCGAGCAATTGATTACCGATAATAATATGGTAAGCAGAAAAGACAGCTTTTTCATGTCATTTCCTGATTTTCTTGTTAAGGGCTTTCGCCTCGTCGTGGCTGGTGGCCATGCCCTGGTAGGAGAACCCGTACATCGATGCAAAGCGGCTCATGGAGTACTGGCCGTCGTCGATCATCATCTTGGTTGGGGCGGCACCTTGATAGATGAAGTACAATTTCTTGCCTTTAAACTCATCTTCAGGCACATAGCCATAGAAGCGTTCCATGAGGGTGCGCACCGAAGCGCATATGTTGTGCCAATACACCGGCGAGCCAACGACAATGATGTCGGCACTTTTCATTTCTGAGATAACCTCGTCGAGCTGGTCGCCCTTGAGTGTTTGCCCGTAGAAGTTCAGACGATAGTCGTTGAGGTTTATGGTTTCGTATTGAAGTCCGTCGAGAAGAACTTTAGCCAGCGATGCGGTGTTCCCATCGCGGTTGGGGCTGCCGTTGATAAAAAGGATTTTTTCTGATTGCATGGTTTTGTCGTTTTTAGAGTTTTGGCAACTTGCTCCTTGTCCGGCCAACAGTGCGCCGGCAACGAGAAGCACGATAGCAATTACAAGTTTATTAATTGATTTCATGAGAGTTGATTATAAAGAATGAATAGCCGGATTATCGCCATCCCATAAACATACGGGTGGCATCGGCTGAATGATGGTCGAAGAAGAGGCTTTGGGCGGTGTCGAGCGAGGCAATTGCACTCATGTCGTCGTCGCAGAGCGAAAAGTTGAATATATCGATGTTTTCCTTCATCCGAGCGGGGTGGATGGTTTTTGGAATAATTACCACACCGCGTTGGAGCAGCCATCGCAGAGCCACTTGAGCTACACTCTTGTTGTGACGAGCGGCAATTTGCCGTAATGTGGGATTGCTGAAGAAATTGTTTCGGCCTTCGGCAAATGGTGCCACGACATTATCCGGGTGCCGTATTCCTGCATTATGCCTTGTGCCTGACGTTGCTGACAGAAAACGTGTGTTTCCACTTGGTTGACTGCAGGCACGATGTCGAGGTTCTCGGCAATATCGATGAAATGGTCGGGATAGAAGTTAGATACACCGATGGCCCGTACCTTTCCTTCACGATAAGCGTCCTGTAGAGCGCGGTAGGCGCCGTAACGGTCGCAGAACGGTTGATGCAAGAGCATCAGGTCGATGTAGTCGGAGCGCAGATTGCGCAGGCTTTGGTCGATTGAGGCTTTGGCTTTTTCGTAGCCATAATTTGATATCCACACTTTGCTGACAATGAACACTTCGTGGCGGCTGATTCCGCTGGAGGCCACGGCACGTCCCACACTGTCCTCGTTGTGATATGCTTGTGCAGTGTCAATCATCCTGTAGCCAGCCTTGAGTGCATTGGCTACGCATTGTTGGCATTCGTCGGGCGATATCTGGAACACACCGTATCCAATTTGCGGCATTTCTATTCCATTGTTAAGTTTCACGTATTCCATAGAGCATCATATTTATCACAGTGCAAAGGAGCGACAATATGCTGAATTGGGGATAATACGTATTTCGGCAAAGATTACCATTTTTACGGGAATCCTCACCATATGGTAGCGAGATGGTTGTGTGTCAGTACATTTCGTAGTTGATGTCGAGCACCTGGAATTCGGTGCGGCGGTTAATCTGGTCGGCGGCTTCCTGGTCTTCAGGCGAAAGTTGCTCTATGAATTCCTCAGTGAGCACGTCGCCCTCCTTGAATTGCGGATATTGGCGGGCAATGCGCTTGGTGACGGTTTTCGGGCGGCTCTCGCCGTAGCCTTGCGGCTTCAGACGGTCGGGCTTCACTCCGGCGGCAATCAGATAGTCGACCACCGATTTGGCACGGCGTTGCGACAGGCGGTTGTTGTAATCGTCGGAGCCCCATCGGTCGGTGTGCGAGGCCATTTCGATAACCACATTGGGGTTGTCGCGCAGCATCTGCGCCATCGAGTCGAGGGCAGCCATCGATTCGGGGCGAAGAGTGGCCTTGTCGAAGTCGTAGAAAATGTTTTCCACCACTTGAGGCTTTGTGATTGAAGCGAGGATGAAGTCGACGTTGTATTCGGCATCTTCTTCGGCGATGTCGCTCACAAATTCCTGCTTGGCGTTGAGATAGCCTTGAGCGCCTGCGAGCATCACATAGTGCACACCGCGGTCAAGACGGAAGCGGAACGAGCCGTCGTCGCGCGCCACCTCTTTCTGGTTCGAGCCGTCGTTGCCCACAATGCGTATTATGGCGTTGGGTACCGGCTCTTCGTCCTTGTCGAGCACGTAGCCGCTAATCCATACCTTTATTTCGGGGAGTTCGAAGCTGAAGATGTGGTCGTATCCGCGGGCATCCTTTCGGTTCGACGAGAAGAATCCGTATTCGCCGCGGCCGAATGTAATGCCGAAATCGTCGGCCGAGGAGTTCATGGGCATGCCCATATTCTCCACGTTCCAGTGCCCGCTCACGGTTTGGGTGGCTTTGAACAGGTCGAGGCCGCCATATCCGGGGTGGCCGTTGCTGGCAAAGTAAATCACCTCGTCGGTGCGGCAGTAGGGGAACATCTCGTCGCCGGCGGTGTTGATTTGCTCGCCCATGTTCTCAAGGCTTCCGGCACGGTCGACGAGCGACACTCGCCATATGTCCTTTCCACCGAATCCGCCGGGCATATCGCTGCAGAAATAGAGGAATTTGCCGTCGGCCGACACTGCCGGGTGGCCGTACACCGAGATGGTGTCGGCGGTGATGTCGTATTTCACCGGGGTACTCCACTTGGCGTCGGAGCGTTGCGAGGTGTAGATTTCCACCGATGTGGGGGCGTTAGGTTCGCGGCGTGCCTTGGTAAGGTACATGGTGTTGCCGTCGGGGGTGAACGAGACGATGCCTTCGTCGAATTCGCTGTTCACCTCGCCCTCGATTGGTTCGGGGCGTTGCCATTGGCCTTGCTCGTCTTTTTTCGAGAAGAATATGTCGCTGTTCTTGGTTCCGGTGATTTCGCTCACGGTGGTTCCGGTGGCTTTTTCGGTCGACGAGGTAAAATAGAGTTCATCTTCGTCGCCGTGATACATGGGCGAGAAGTCGGCCCGGCGCGAGTTGAAGAGCTTTGCGGCCTTCACCACATAGCGCGTGGGGGTCGATTTGGTGCGGATGGCCTGTTCGCAGCCGCGGATGCACTCTTGGGTGAATTTGTCGCCCGGACGGAAGTCGAGAAACTGTTGGTACTGTTTCAGAGCCAGGTCGTATTTGCCTTCGCTGTGCAGTGCCTGGCCAAGATAGAAGTACGACATGCTGTCGGGGTACTCATATCGCAGTGCGTTCTGGAAGGCAGCTCCGGCGCGTGCCGACATGCTCAGACGCCGGTAGCAGAGGCCCATCTTGAACGCTACCTCGCCGCGCAGTGGCCGCTCTTCCCGCTTCTTGAGGCTGTTGTACACCTTGCGGTAGGTTTTCGAGGCGTTATAGTATTCGCCACGGTCGTACTGCTCGTCGGCTTCGGCGAGTTTTGGAGTGCGGCAGCCGTCGAGTATGGCGAGCATAAGAAACGCCCACAATATGTAGGATAAATATCGAGTCATACCTTATCTATTGATAAACGAATGCTCTGCCCTCTTTATTGCCTAATGGCAAAAGTATTTATCGCCTGCACATTGTCGACGTAGCAGTGTTGCCGGCACTGCGCGCTATTTCATTGTGTAGAAATCAAACGGTATTATAATGCCTCTATTTATTTAACTTCTTTTTGGACCTTATAATTCAGTCACCAGTCTTCTCCAAAGAATGTCGGGTTCCGAGGAGAAATCATCAGGTTGGACAGGATAAGGGCGCTTCGTGTCTTTTAGTCAAAATCTAATTCTGTATAACATATGCCTCCTTTGACAATTTCATGTCCGACAACATTTTCTTGTTGGAAAGCATTAATTATTCGTTCTGAGAAATAGGGACACACTGTTGTGCGTGGAAACAATATATCATAATCTTTATAGTCGCTTTTTAATGTAACTTTTTTCGATTCATAAGTTTCAGTTCTATTGTAATATTCCTCAAGACTATTGAATATCGTTGTGATTCCCTCGAAATTGTCAAACATCTTCGCAAATATGCATTTGGGATAAACAAACTCTGTGTCGTTTATTTTGGGAACAAATAAAATATAGAACTCATCTTCAAAGTCCTTGATAGATATTTTCTTTAATGCATACTCGTTTTTTGGAACATTCAATCGTTCAAAGATTTGTTTTATTTTATTACTGACAACCGCCACTTGGCCTATATAATAAGGCCTAATATTCATATAGTCTACCACGTTATTTCGTTTATAAAGTTTACCCTCAATATTCTCGGGCATTTCCTCATACAAGGTCTCTTGATTATCAAGATGCAGAAACATATTACCATTTTTTTCTGACATGTATTTTATGTACTCTTTCGACACGATATTAATTGTATGAGGATCATTATAACGGCCTCTTATCCTTTTATCATCAGTAAAATCTAATTGATAATGTTTCATAATAATTTATTTTTTTAAATGAGAAATACAAATTAATTTGTTAAGTTATTTTTCGTAATAATATGATTAACGTATGGTTGTACATCAAGCATATGATATATGCTTAATGTAAGCAACATCAAATATATTAATTTTTTCTTTATTTTAAAAATCTTTTGAAAAAATCATTCATATTTTCTTGTCCACCGGTTCTTATAAAATTATCATAGGCACCATTAATCATTTTTGTTGCATCTTTTAAAATATTGTCAATTTTTTCTTGCGTAATTTTACCTTCGGTATCCAAAGCCTTGTTAATTTGCAGATCTATCCATTTGTTGTAGGCAGGATGATTCCCATGGAATCTATTAGGTAATTTTTTGAGATTCTTCCCGCTATCCCGAACCAAAAAACTTGACAACTCAGAACTTCTACTTTTATAAACAGCTTTTGGAATCAAGTGATGTTTCTGTATGCCTGTAATATAATTTCTATAAGCATTTTTCTCAGCATTAACTGCATCAATGATTTTTCCGACGCCTTGTCCTAATCTCCCGCTTTTAGGCACATCACCTATATAAGGAATAGTGGCGATTGCACTAATCATTGTATCGCCCAATTCTCCTTTTTTAATCAATAAAGTGGCATTCAGGCCATCGGCAATGCCGGTTGGGTCAATAAAACCGACGATGT
>JBJEKE010000384.1:0-6965 GCA_051878475.1 Muribaculaceae bacterium
AAGGCGATAAAAAGAGAAGCTGCGCCGTAAACCTCGATTACGACACAGCCTCTTTATATTTCAGCCGGTTTTATTTGTTCGATTGCAGACGGTTCTTGAGGTCTTCCTTAGCCTTGGCTGCGGCTTCGTCAAGTTTCTGCTCTATATCGGCGCTCGCCTTGTCGATTGCCTCGTTGGCTTTCTCCTTAGCCTTTGCCTTGGCTTCTTCCTTGGCATGCTCTGCATCGGCTTTCACTGCTGCTTCACCTTCCTCGGCCAAGCCTTCTGCTGTGCCTTCTACATCCTTGGCTGCCTCAACAATGTCGGCAATGCTCATGTTCTGAAGCTTCTCTTTGTTGCTCTCTACGAATTCCTTGATTTTCGACTTATATACCTCTGCTTCTTCGGTCTTGCCGGCTGCTTCAAGCTTTTCAATAGCCTTTGCTGCTTCTTTCTGAAGATCTTCAATACCCTGGACATCGTTCTTCTCTACAAGTTCCTGAAGTTGCTTGGTAACTTCGTCGGCACTCTCTGTTGCCTTCTGTCCACATGCCGATACCATTGCAAGCGATACGGCTACGGCCAAAATCATCATTAATTTCTTCATAATAGATAATCGTTTAATGAATTATTGATTTATCGTTGCAAAAATAATAATTCTATCCTCTAATCCTAACCTTTTGTCCGCTATTATCAGTTTTGCGTACTTTATCACTAAAAAGTGTTTTATTTTATTCGCTTTTAAACTATCTTTGTGAAAAATTTTTTCAGAGTAGAAAACAACTGTTTTTATGAGCGGTAAATTTCAAGAATATAACAAATTCGACTTGTCGGCAATCAATAAGGAGATGCTCGGCAAATGGGATGATGAAGACGTTTTTGCACAAAGTATAAAGGAACGCGAGGGATGCAAATCGTTCGTGTTTTTCGAAGGCCCACCGTCGGCCAACGGTATGCCGGGTATCCACCACGTGATGGCTCGTACAATCAAGGACATTGTCTGCCGTTATAAAACCATGCGCGGTTTTCAGGTGATGCGTAAAGCAGGCTGGGACACCCACGGTCTTCCTGTTGAGCTCGGAGTGGAGAAAGCTCTTGGCATCACCAAGGAAGATATCGGAAAGAAAATCAGCGTCGACGATTTCAACGCTGCTTGCCGAAAGGAAGTGATGAAATACACCAAGGAGTGGTGCGACCTTACTCACAAAATGGGTTATTGGGTCGACACTGATAACCCTTATATCACCTACGAGAACAGCTATATCGAAACTCTATGGTGGCTCTTGAAGCAACTTTACAACAATGGCCTCCTCTATAAGGGCTACACCATTCAGCCTTATTCGCCTGCTGCCGGAACTGGCCTCAGCTCGCACGAACTTAACCAGCCGGGCTGCTACCGCGATGTTAAGGACACTACCGTTACTGCCGTATTCTCTGTCGTTGATAACGACAACAAGGCGCTGCAGGCTATAAAGGACGCTGCAAATCCCGATTTTGCCAACAACATTACCATCCTGGCTTGGACAACTACACCGTGGACTTTGCCTTCTAACACAGCTCTGTGCGTTGGCCCGAAAATCGAGTATGTTGCTGTGCAAACCCTTAATCCTTACACCGATGCCAAGATGGTGTGCATCATGGCAAAGGCTCGTATGGGCGCCTATCTTAATCCTAAGGGCGAGAATGCTTCGTTTGACGATTACAAGCATGGCGACAAGGTCATCCCTTACCGTGTAATTGCCGAGTTCACCGGTGCCGACCTCGTGGGCATCAAGTATCAGCAGTTGTTCCCTTGGGTGAAGCCGGTCGACAAGATCAACGGTGAGATCCGAATCAACGAAAACGGGTTCCGTGTTATCCCGGGCGACTATGTTACCACTGAGGATGGTACCGGCATTGTGCATATCGCACCTACATTCGGTGCCGACGATGCTTTCGTGGCAAAGGCTGCCGGTATTCCTTCTCTGTTTATGATTAACAAGAAGGGTGAGACACGTCCTATGGTCGATTTCTCCGGTAAATACTGGAACATCGTCGACCTCGACGACGATTTCGTGAAAAATTGCATCGACACTCAACTATATTCGGCCCACGCCGGCGATTTCGTGAAAAATGCCTACGATCCTCGTTTTAATGTCGATGGCAAGTACGACGAAGCCGCTGCTGCCAAGGCCGAGGACCTCAATGTAGTGCTTTGCTTGGAAATGAAACAAGCCGGTTCTGCTTTCCGCATTGAAAAGCATGTGCACAACTATCCGCACTGCTGGCGTACCGATAAACCGGTGCTTTACTATCCGCTCGACAGCTGGTTTATCCGTTCTACAGCCTGCAAAGACCGTATGGTGGAACTTAACAAAACCATCTACTGGAAGCCGGAGCACACCGGTACTGGACGTTTCGGTAAGTGGCTCGAGAATCTTAACGATTGGAATCTGAGCCGTAGCCGTTATTGGGGAACTCCTCTCCCTATCTGGCGTAGCGAATCGGGTGCCGAAAAGTGTATCGGAAGCATCCGGGAACTCTACGACGAAATTGAAAAGTCTGTAGTTGCTGGGGTGATGCCCTCAAACCCATTGAAGGACAAAGGATTTGTCCCCGACGATTACTCCAAGGACAACTATCATAAAATCGACCTCCATCGTCCTTACGTCGACGATATCATCCTTGTGGCCGACAACGGCGAACCTATGCGTCGAGAACTCGACCTTATCGACGTGTGGTTCGATTCGGGCGCAATGCCGTATGCTCAGATTCATTACCCATTCGAAAACAAGGAGGCCCTTGACGGCCGTACAGTTTATCCGGCCGACTTCATTGCCGAAGGTGTCGACCAAACTCGTGGCTGGTTCTTCACTCTCCATGCAATCGCCACAATGATTTTCGACAGCGTGGCGTATAAATCGGTTATCTCCAATGGCCTCGTGCTCGACAAGAACGGAAACAAGATGAGTAAGCGTCTCGGCAATGCTGTCGACCCATTTGGCGCTATCGATAAATACGGCACCGACCCTCTGCGGTGGTATATGATTTCTAACTCCTCGCCTTGGGACAACCTCAAGTTCGACACCGATGGGGTAGAAGAGGTTAGCCGCAAATTCTTCGGGACACTCTACAACACATATTCATTCTTTGCCCTTTATGCTAATGTCGATGGCTTCGACAATTCGTTGCCGCAAGTGCCATTTAACGAACGTCCCGAAATCGACCGCTGGATTATCTCGCTCCTCAACTCGCTAATCCTTGAGGTCTCGAAGAATCTCGACGAGTACGAGCCTACAAAAGCCGCACGTGCCATCTCTGATTTCGTCGGCGATAACCTCAGTAACTGGTACGTTCGCCTAAACCGCAAGCGTTTCTGGGGCGGCGAAATGAATGCCGACAAACTTTCGGCTTATCAGACTCTCTACCAGTGCCTCGAAACCATTGCGCTCCTAATCGCTCCAGTGGCCCCGTTCTATGCCGATATGCTATATCGCGACCTTACTTCAGTTACTCGTGGCAACTTGAAATCTGTTCACCTTGCACACTTCCCTGAAGCCGACGTATCTGTTATCAACAAACAGCTCGAAGAGCAGATGGGCCTCGCTCAGGATATTACTTCGATGGTGTTGTCGCTCCGTCGCAAGGAAAACATTAAGGTGCGTCAGCCTCTCGGCTCAATCATGATTCCTGCTATCGACGACAAACAGAAAGCTGATATCGAGGCTATGAGCGCTCTTATCCTCAACGAGGTGAACGTTAAGAACATTAAGTTCGTGGCTAACGATGAAGGCATTCTTGTAAAGAGAGTGAAACCCGACTTCAAGAAACTCGGTCCTAAGTTTGGCAAGCTCATGAAACAGGTGGCTGCCGCTGTGGCTGCAATGAGCCAGAAGGATATCATCGAATTCGAGAAGAACGGCTCGTTTACATTCAATATCGACGGCAATGAAGCCGTGGTTGATGTGGCAGATGTCGACATTATCTCCGAAGATATCCCCGGTTGGCTTGTCGCAAGCGACAACAAGGTTACTGTGGCTCTCGACATCACCGTAACCGATGAACTGAAGCGCGAAGGTATTGCCCGCGAAATTGTTAACCGTGTGCAGAATATCCGTAAGGACAAGAATTTTGAAATCACCGACCGCATTGTGGTTAACATGGCATCCGCCAAGAATATTGCCGAGGCTGTGGCCGATTTCAACGACTACATCGCTCGACAAGTCCTTGCCGACTCAATAAATCTGGTCGATACGTTGCATGGGCACGATGGTGTCATCGCTCTCGACCTCGACGACGATAAAGTGTTTGTAACGGTAGAGAAGGCTTAACCCTTCTCTATCTTTATTTTTATTATAGAGTTTTCGATTATGGAAAAGACCCGTTATAGCGACGAAGAGCTCCAGGAATTTAAAGCTATTATCCTCGATAAGCTCGAAAAGGCAAATCGTGACTACGAATTGCTTAAATCAAACATTATGAACACCGATGGCAACGATGTTACCGATACTTCTCCAACTTTCAAAGTGCTTGAGGAAGGTGCAAACACCCTCAGCAAGGAAGAGGCCGGTCGGCTTGCCCAGCGTCAGATGAAATTCATCCAGCATCTGCAGGCTGCGCTCATTCGTATTGAAAACAAAACCTACGGCATTTGCCGCGAAACCGGCAAACTCATACCAAAGGAACGTCTGCGCGCTGTGCCTCACGCTACTCTTAGCATTGATGTCAAGAATAACGATAACCGCCGTAAATAATTCCTGATTGTGAGATTATCGAAAGGTGCATTGGCCTTGCTGATAACCTTATTGGTTATCTGTGCCGACCAAATTCTTAAGATATGGGTAAAAACCAGTTTCTACTATGGTGAGGAACTGGTTATTACCGATTGGTTTCGTCTCTTCTTTATCGAAAACAATGGTATGGCTTTCGGTATGGAGGTGCTCAACAAACTTGTCCTTACCCTCTTCAGAGTGGTGATGGCTTGCCTTTTTGTGTACTACATATTCCGTATCCGCAACTCTGCTGCCCCTCGCGGATATTTTGTCTGCCTGTCGTTAATAACTGCAGGAACCATTGGCAACGCCATCGATTGCCTGTTCTACGGCATTTTGTTCGACAATCCTATCTATCCCGGTGTGGCCTCGTTTTTGCCCGATGCCGGCGGTTATGCCTCCTTTGGTTTCGGTAGGGTTGTTGATATGCTCTATTTCCCTCTTGCCGAGTGGAACTGGCCCGATTGGTTGCCTTTCTTTGGCGGCGATCATTTCATTTTTTTCCATCCGGTGTTCAACATTGCCGACGCCGCTCTCTGTGTGGGCGTTTTTCTCTGGGTTATTTTCTACTCCCGTTTCCTTTCCCCTAAGGAATTGAAACAGGATTGCGAATAATTTTCTGCCATGCGTCTGTTTCTCCATTTGCTCTTGTCGCTGTCCTTGATGCAATTGTTGGTGGCTTGCTCTTCAACCCCCAATTATGTACTCAGTGAGGATGATATGGCTGCGTTGCTCGTCGATATCCATAAAGGTGAATCGTATGTCGATATGCATTACAATATATATTCCGACAGCCGTAGCGATTCGCTTCGCAAAGTGCTCCGCCAGTCGATTCTGCTCAAGCACAATGTGTCGCAGGAACTGTTCGATACTTCGCTTGTGTGGTATGGTCACCACATCGACACATACATTGAGGTTTACGACGATGTTATCAAACGCCTCGACGACGAGGATAAGCAGATTGTGGCCGAGTCCCGAAGGGCTGGCTCCGGTGTGCCAATGGCTGCCGGCGACAGCATCGACCTTTGGAACTCATCGCCTGTGAGAATCCTTTCGCGCATTTATCGCGATAGCGTAATGTCGTTCGACATCGTCCCCGACGATAACTTCCGGCCCGGCGACGTGTTCCAGTGGCGTTTCCGAATGGCTAATCCTGAATTCCCGCTCGATGCCTTCGTCGCTATCGACTACGACGATGGAGTCGTTACTCTCACATCGCTCAACGATGGTAAGGACAATTGGAAACAATTCAGCCTCCAGAGCGATACCGCCAAAGTCATCAAGCGCGTATACGGATTCGCTTTGTATAAGCCATCTGGCAAGGAGGTGTTGATGGTCGACAGCATCCAGCTGGTGAGAACTCGTATCAACAAGAACCGTTATTACTTCATCAATCGCCAGCCTACATTCAACCTGTCGAGAAAAAAGTAAGCATTTCGTTTATGAAGCGGTTCCTTGCACAATATGTGGTTACCGACAGCGCAGTGCTGCATTTGCATCTGGTTAGTGTCGACAGTTCTGATAATGTAATCGATGTTGCGCCTTTCGCCGGAGAAGTTCACTCAACTCAATATGTCAACGGGATAATTGTGGTATCCTCCCGTCATGTGGCCGAGTGTTGCGCCATCTTTCGAAATTATATTGCTGATTCGTGCGATTTAAAGTCGGCAGCCCAGCGTATTGCCGATTTCCTTGTCAATCGCTCGCCCGGAGCACCGGATTTATCATGCCGTAAAGCATTTATAATTGAATAATTCGGCTTCGCACTTTTATTTCGCCGGCATATGTGCTAATTTTGTCATGTTCTTTTATTCTTTTTTTCATAGTGGAGAAACATTTCGAAATAAATAACGTCGACATTCACTATAACGATATCGGCAGTGGACGCACGGTTGTGCTCATGCATGGGTGGGGATGCTCGAGTGCCACCTTGCGCTCAATCCAGAACCTGCTGCAGAACGACTTTAGGGTTATCAATATCGATTTGCCGGGCTTTGGCAACAGTTCTGAACCTCAATCGGTGTGGGGTGTATATGAATATGCCGATGCAATCGAGAAACTTCTTGCTCACGAGAACATCGTTGCCCCTATTATGCTCGGCCATTCTTATGGCGGACGTATTGCCATTATTTATGCCTCGCGCAACAGCGTGGCTAAGCTTATCCTTGTCGATGCCGCCGGGATTAAGCCACGGCACTCGCTCAAGTATTACATTAAGGTTTATTCCTATAAGTT
>JBJEKE010000385.1:0-1691 GCA_051878475.1 Muribaculaceae bacterium
ATGTATTCAGCAGCATTCAAGCCATACTTAGCAAACGAATTGCGGATACCTTCTTCGTAGAAACTTTGGGCATCACCGCTAATCCAGCCGCGCAGTACAGCTTCGGCTTGCAAGAACGACGACTCGGCACGGCTCATGATTGGCATAGGCACGTCGGTTGAATAAGGACCGCCGCTTGCCGGGCACTTGATGATAGAGAACATCTTGTAGCTCGAGCCATCAACCTTCAAGCCGTTACGGATACCCTTGATTTCACCTTCCAGACCGGCAGAGGCACCACTTGGAGTGTAGATGTCGCCTTTGCCACCCCAACCTACACCTTGGCAGGTAGCCTCGAGGCGTGGGTCGTTGTAGCCCTTAAGAATTGTTTCGTAGTTAGCCGAGATGCAGCAGTCGTTATAGTCGCGGCAGATGAGAGCCTGCGGGTTGCGAGTGTTTGCGTCCTTAACTTCGATGTCGGTGTTCTTGAGCAGACCGTACTTGTTGCCACAAGCAGCCACAACGTGTTGCTTAGCCAAGTCGGGAGCAATAACAGCGCAGCGCATAGCCAAGCGCAGACGCAGAGTGTTGCCGAATTGCAGCCAAGTGGTTTGGCTCATGCCGCACATCTTGTCCCATTCCAGACGCGAGTTGTCGTCGCCACCGTTGGCATCGAGCCACTTGGTGAGGCGGTCGCAAGCGTCGGCAAGTTCGTTGAGGAATGCTGTGTAGCAGGTTTCTTCAGAATCATAAGGAACCGAGATGCCACCTTGCATTGATTGAGTGTAAGGACATGGTCCATAGGTGTCGACCATCTTGTGAGCACCAGCCACCTTGAGGATTTCGCTGATTGCAAGGAAGTCGTCGGCAAGGTTTTCGATTTTTTGTACGCTTGCCATAGGCTTAACCACGTGCAGAAGCATATAACTCAATGTGTAGCCGTTCCAGCCGTTCATCATAAAGTAGTTGTCGTTGTTGTTACCGCCGTTGAAAGCAGTAGGGATGGCCATGTAGCCCGAATAGAGGTCGGCATTGAGGTTTTGAATGAGCTGATACTCCCAGTTGCCGTTCGACTGGTTGTAGAACACCGAGAGTTGAGCCTCGTTGAAGAGGTCGCTCATCTTCACGTCTTTGTCGGGAATTTGATATGGGTTGGTGTTAATTTCTTCGAAGTCCCCTGTACAGCCAACACCCATCAGAAGGGCTGCACCAAACAAGATGGAACTTTTAATATATTTATTTATCATAGTAGCTTTGTATTTAGAAAGAAAGTTTCAAGTTAAGACCGAAGCTGCGAGTATTAGGAATTCTGTAGTAACCCATACCGGCATAACCGTTGCTTGTTGACATAGAAGTGTCAGGGTCGCTTGGACAGTCCTTGTAGAGGAAGAAGAGGTTACGAGCGATAGCGCTGAGGCTGAGGTCGTGGCCGCTGCCGAGCAGGTCGCGGAAGGTGTAACCAATCGAGAGTTCGCGCAAGCGGAAGTTGGTTTGCGAGTAAGCATAGTAGTCGCCGCTACCACCGTTGATTGAACCGATGGCAGTGTAGAACGACTTGGCATCCATCTTTTCAACTTGACCGGTGGCAGTGTTGAACACTTCAACGCCGCCATTGTCGCGAGCCTTGGCAGAATTTTCCGATACGCCGTACATGTCGAGCGACGCTTGTGTCATATCGAAGAAGTTGCCACCGATTGAGCCGTCAATCAAGA
>JBJEKE010000386.1:0-1689 GCA_051878475.1 Muribaculaceae bacterium
TGCGGCGAGACTCCGGTGGGTCCATCATCGGGCTTCAACCTATACTCGCCCACACTTGTGCGTGGCCTCTCCAAGAACGAAATAGGCAACATTGCCCGCGACTTCGGAAATGCTGTGCGGCTGGCCATCGATGCCGGCTTCGACTGTGTTGAAGTCCATGCCGGCCACGGATATCTGATAAGCCAATTCCTTTCGCCATATACCAATCATCGCCGCGACGAATTCGGTGGCTCGCTCGACAACCGCATGCGGTTTATGCGTATGTGTATCAACGAGGCTCTCGAAGCTGCCCAGGGCAAGATTGCCGTCATTGCCAAGACCAACATGCGCGATGGCTTCAAGGGCGGCCTCGAAATTGACGACTGCCTCACCGTGGGAAAGGAACTCGAGAAGCTTGGTCTCGATGGCCTGGTGCTCAGCGGTGGTTTTGTCAGCAAGGCACCGATGTATGTGATGCGCGGCGAAATGCCCATCCAGACCCTCACCCACTACATGGACTGCTGGTGGCTGAAATATGGCGTGCGCCTGGCCGGAAAATACATGATTCCCACTGTGCCGTTCAGCGAGCTCTACTTTCTCGACGATGCTTTGCGGTTTCGCAGCGAGCTGAAGTTGCCGCTGATATATGTGGGCGGCTGTGTGTCGCGTTCGGGAATCGACAAGGTGCTGGACTCCGGATTCCGGTTTGTGCAGATGGGACGTGCATTGGTCAACGAGCCCGACTTTGTCAACCGGATGCGCGATGGCGAGGAACGTTGCGGTTGCGACCATGTGAACTACTGTATAGGCCGAATGTATACCATCGACATGGTGTGCCACAAGCATCTTTGCGGACAGCTGCCGCCACAGATTGTAAAGGAAATTGAAGAAATTAAGGCTCGCGACAATGCTCGATAATGTTGCCATAGTAACCGGAGGCTCATCGGGAATCGGTGCCGAATTTGCCCGCCAACTTGCAGGCCGCGGATACAATCTGCTGCTGGTGAGCAACCAGAGCGAGCAGCTTGCCGCCTCAAAGGCTGCAATCGAGGCTGAATGTCCCGCGGTGCGGTGTCTCACCTTCTTTGCCGACCTTGCAGCCCCATCGGCGGCTGCCGACATTGAGCAATTCTGCCGCGACAATGAGCTCACGGTGGAGGTGCTTATCAACAATGCCGGCATTTTTGCCTTCAAGCTGATGTCGGAACTCCCTGCCGAGAAGGTGAACCTGTTCATCGACCTCCACATGCGCGCTGTCACCGACCTCTCGCTCCGTTTTGCCCGTATAATGGCCACCCGCCATCGTGGCTATATCCTTAACATGTCGTCGATGTCGTGCTGGATGCCGATGCCCGGCATCGGCATGTATGCGGCCACCAAGGCTTACATCAGAGTGTTCAGCCGATCGCTGCACCTCGAGATGAAGGAATCGGGCGTCACGGTGTGTGTGGCTTGCCCCGGCGGCATTGCCACCGACCTGTTCGGGCTGCCTCGCAACCTGCAGCGTCTGGGCGTAAGGCTCGGAGCCCTCGCTACCCCAAAAGCGTTTGTCAAGGGTGCTCTGAAGCGCCTCTTCCGACATCGTAAACAATATATTAATGGATTACTGAACCGTATTGCCATCGTTTTTGTTGCCTTGCTCCCCACAAGGATTCGACTGGTGGTAAAACACAAAATGCTTGATACCAAATGAAAAATCAAATCAAATCC
>JBJEKE010000387.1:0-6869 GCA_051878475.1 Muribaculaceae bacterium
GGGCCGATTCCTGGAGGTCGGTGGCTTCTTGCGAAAGAGTGTGGACACCACGGTGCACATTTGCCTTCGTGGTGTAGTATTCGTTGGCAATTGCCTCGACCACGCATCGTGGAGTTTGCGATGTGGCGGTGTTGTCGAGATATATAAGCGGCTTTCCGTCGATGGTGCGTTGCAGAATAGGAAAGTCGTTGCGGATTTCGTTGATGTTGAGTTCGGTGTTATTTTCCATTGTTTTCAGCGTTGATAATGTCGTGGCATTTTATGCCGCAATCGTTGCAGAGGGCCCACGAGCCGGAGAGGCGCTTTTCGACGAGCATTCGCAGGCGGTCGCGCAGGGCGTCGAGACGCACGCAATCCACAACGTCGGCCATGAACGCCTGCATAAGGAGCATTCTGGCATCTTTTCCCGAAACGCCACGTGTACGCATATAGAAAAGAGCGTTTTGGTCGAGTTGCCCGATTGTTGCGCCGTGGCTGCACTTCACGTCGTCGGCATATATTTCGAGTTGTGGTTTGGTGTGCATCTTGGCATTTGGCGATGCGATGATATTATTGTTGCTTTGATAGGCTTCGGTTTTGTCGGCCCCCTCAAGCACGAGAATTTTCCCTTCGAAAGCGCCTTGTGCGTGGTCGTCGAGCAGATATTTGAACTGTTCGCGAGTGTGGCATCGCGGCACGTTGTGGCTTACCGAAGTGTAGTTGTCGATGTGGGAGTGGTCCTGTCCGATAGCCATTCCATAGAGGAGGGTTTCGGAGTGCTCGCCGGTGAGGTCGACGTACACGTCGTTGCGTGTAATGCCGTTAGCCAGAGTCACGTTGTTCACCAGCAGGTTCGAGCCGGAGCATTGTCGGGCGAAGAGCATCGAAGTGCGCTTTGTTAGAGGAGTCGACTCCTCGAGGTCGTAGATGTCGATGGTGCTGTTTTCGGCAGCGTAAACCTCGATAATCTGGTTGTCGGCGAAAGCGACGTTTCGGTTCTGGGTGTGGTCGCAGAGCAGAATCTTAAGCGAAGCGCCTTCGTCGGCCACGATAAGCAGTCGTCTGATGGCCATCATCGGCACGGCCCCGTTTAGGATGTTGACAATCTGTATTGGGCGGTCGAGCACCACTCCCTTTGGCACATATATCATCACACCGTCCTGAGCGAGTAATGTGTTGAGAGCCACTCGTGGGTTGTCGGTGTGGGCAATGGTGTTATAATATTGCTGCACGAGCAGCGGGTGTGAGATGGCGGCATTAGCGAGCGAGTCGACAATGACCCCGTCGGGGAGATGCACTCCCGATGGTTTTCCGGCGCGGAACGAGTCGTTGATGAGGAAATACAGCCATGTAGACAGGTTGGGCACGTCGCAGCGGAAAGCCTCGGCAATGTCGGCGGGGATTCCAATCCGGTTGCTGTTGATCCCGTAGTCGGGCGCCATAATTGCGTCGATGTCGGTAATCTTGTAGTGCTCGTCGCCAAGGTGAGGCAGCTCAGAGTTCTGCACCACGAGGAGCGCGTGGTCGCGATGAGCGTTGAGCACCGGGGCTGAGTTGGCGCAGATTGCGTCGCGTTGCTGGTTGAAAAAGTCGATATATTGTTTCATGATGGTTTCAGTCTCTCAGGCGAAAGCCGTCGGTTATTTGTTGTCCTCCATCTGTTTAATCCAGTCGTAACCGCGCTCTTCGAGTTCGAGGGCGAGTTCCGGGCCGCCGGTGCGCACAATCCGTCCTTTGTAGAGCACGTGGACGAAGTCGGGCTTGATATAGTCGAGCAAGCGCTGGTAGTGGGTAATCACGATGGTGGCGTTGCGCTCGGTCTTGAGTTTGTTGACCCCACCGGCTACAATCCGGAGAGCGTCGATGTCGAGGCCGCTGTCGGTTTCGTCGAGAATAGAGAGTTTAGGCTCGAGTACAGCCATCTGGAAAATCTCGTTGCGCTTCTTTTCGCCGCCAGAGAAACCCTCGTTCACCGAACGCGAGGCCAGCTTGTTGTCGAGTTCGACCACGGCACGCTTTTCTCGCATCATTTTCAGAAATTCCGAAGCCGAGAGTGGCGGAAGGTTAAAGTATTTGCGCTTTTCGTTCACGGCAGCGCGCATGAAGTTAACCATCGACACACCGGGGATTTCTACCGGATACTGGAAGCTTAGGAATATGCCTTCGTGTGAGCGGTCCTCGGGCGAGAGCTCGAGCAGGTTCTTTCCGCAGAAAGTAACCTGTCCGCCGGTGACGGTGTAGGCCGGATTTCCGGTAAGCACAGCCGAGAGAGTGCTTTTGCCGGAGCCGTTAGGCCCCATAATGGCGTGCACTTCGCCTTCATTAACCTGTAGGTTGATGCCTTTGAGAATCTCTTTGCCATCGATTGTGGCGTGTAAATCGTTTATTTCGAGCATTGTAGTGAGAATTTTCTGTTTTGTGGGTTGAAAAAGAATTAATGAGGGTTATCCTACGCTTCCTTCGAGCGTTACTTGCAGCAGGCGCTGAGCCTCGACGGCAAATTCCATTGGCAGCTTGTTCATCACCTCCTTGGCGTAGCCGTTTACGATAAGTCCAACGGCGTCTTCGGTGGAAATGCCTCGCTGATTGCAGTAGAATATCTGGTCCTCGTTGATTTTCGAAGTTGTGGCTTCGTGCTCCACGACAGCGGTGTCGTTCTGCACATCCACGTATGGGAAAGTGTGTGCTCCGCATGTAGGGCTGAGCAGCAGGCTGTCGCACTGGGTGTAGTTTCGCACTCCTGAGGCGGCTGGTACCACTTTCACCAGGCCTCGGTAGCTGTTTTGGCTATGTCCGGCCGAGATTCCTTTCGATACGATGGTGGAACGGGAATTCTTTCCCACGTGAATCATCTTGGTTCCGGTATCGGCCTGCTGATAGTTGTTGGTAACTGCCACCGAATAGAATTCAGCCACAGAGTTGTCGCCGGCAAGCACACAGCTGGGATATTTCCATGTTATTGCCGAGCCGGTCTCGACCTGCGTCCACGACAGTTTCGAGAAGTCGCCGCGGCACAGCCCCCGCTTGGTAACGAAGTTGTAGATGCCACCGTTTCCGTCCTTGTCGCCGGGATACCAGTTTTGTACGGTAGAGTATTTCACTTCGGCGCGGTCCTCGACGATAATCTCCACAATTGCGGCGTGGAGCTGGTTCTCGTCGCGCATGGGCGCTGTGCACCCTTCGAGGTACGAGACGTAGGCCTCGTCGTCGGCCACGATGAGGGTTCGTTCAAACTGGCCGGTATTGGCGGCGTTGATGCGGAAATATGTGGAGAGTTCCATGGGGCAGCGCACACCTTTTGGAATATACACGAAAGAGCCGTCGGAGAACACTGCCGAGTTTAGTGCGGCGAAGAAATTGTCGCGGTATGGCACCACTGTGCCCAGATACTTTCGCACCAGGTCGGGATAGTCGCGTACAGCCTCGGAGAACGAGCAGAAAATCACACCCAGCTCAGCCAGCCGGTCGCGATAGGTGGTGCGTACGCTCACGCTGTCCATCACAGCATCCACAGCCACGCCGCTGAGGCGCATCTGCTCCTCGAGCGATATTCCCAGCTTGTCGAAGGTCTTTCGCAGCTCGGGGTCGACCTCGTCCATCGACGATTTCTTGGCCTGTGCTTTCGGGGCAGCGTAGTAGCTGATGGCCTGATAGTCGATGTCGGGTATGTCGAGGTGTGCCCAAGTGGGCATCTTGCAGGTGAGCCAGTAGCGGAAAGCGTTAAGCCGGAACTCAAGCAGCCACTGCGGCTCGCCCTTTAGGGCGGAAATCTGACGTATAACCTCCTCGTTGAGCCCTTTTGGGATTATGTGAGTGTCGATATCGGTTACAAACCCGTATTTGTAGTCGCTCTTGGTGACGTCGTTTATAATATCGGCGTTACTGCGGGCGCTGTTGCTTATTTCTGATTCTTCTTTCATACACATTTTTAACAATGCAATGCCGCGGGGCAATGATTGCGGCATTTAAGCTATAACAAATTAATGCACCATATCGGTCGCCAGCGGAATAAGTTCCGAGTTAAGCAGCCATGGCGCCATATCGAGCATAAAACGGCACACCGAGCCTCCAAACAGAGATGAGTTATTCACAATCTCGCTTTCGGGGCTAATGAATAGCCAAAGATTTAGGATGATGCTCAGCACCAGCATATACTTGAACGAGCAGAACACTGCGCCCAGAATATGGTCGACACCGCCCAGATGGAGCGATGTGAGCACCGAGTGCATCAACGAGCCGGCAAGTCTGACGGTGAGGTATATGAATGTAAACAGCAAAATGTGAGCCAGCACATTGGCCATGGTGGCTGAATCGGTGAGGTCGGGCACTATGGCGCGAAGCATCTCGGTGGCCTCGCTGCCGAAAGTGCGGGTTACCACGATGGCTATCACAATGGCCAGCAGTGACGAGAGCTGCTTTACCAGCCCCGACATGCCGCCAACAATTATTCCGGCGGCCACTACGGCAATTATCAAAAAGTCTATTATGCTCATAATCTTTGTTTTATGCCTGCCCTCGGGCGGAGCCTTGGCAACAGGGCACATTCAGAGATGTTCTGCAAAATTACTGCAAATAGCACTAACTGCAAAGCGAAAAACGACACTGCTCACACTTTTTCGGCTCTTTTTCGTTCTCTGACGAGCTGATTATCGGAAAATATCAGTTATTTTTGCATCACTATGGACATGTACGACGTAAAGATATTGAGCGACCGCACCGAAGGAACGATGCGCAAAATCGCTGTAGCAACCTGCCGTGCCGTTTGCTCGGTGCAAATCAACATTATCCTTGAATCCGACACAATCCGCAGCGTGGCCTTTGAAGGCGGCTGCCAAGGCAATCTGCTTGGAATCGGTGCCCTGTGCCAGGGCATGAAGGTGGCCGACGCCATTGCGCGCCTGCGAGGCATCGACTGCGGCGGCAAGCGCACCAGCTGTCCCGACCAGCTTGCCCGCGCTCTTGCCCATGCCCTTGAAACGGCATAATCCTTTCACATAATTGCTGTGCATATTACCGACGGGCATCGCAGCTTGTCGAGACATCGTTTTGCGCTCATGAATTGTGGCCATAGAGGTTATGGAGATGGGATTTAATGTTAAAAATAGTTATCTATTTGATAATTCGATATTTAGTGGTATTTTTGCAGAAAACTCCCTTGAAAAAGTGGAGCAATCGCAGAAAACTCTCTTGAAAAAGTGGAGCAATTGCAGAAAACTCCCTCGAAAAAGTGGAGCTTAATCGATAATTTAATACTAAATCAATATATGGCAGAGCTCCGACGAAAAATTGATGAAACGTTGAAGAAATGGAAACAGACTGAGGGCAAGAATCCGCTGGTAATTAAGGGATGCCGTCAGTGTGGGAAGACATATTCGGTGATGCACTTTGCACAGCAGCACTATAAGCGTGTAGTGTATATAAATTTTATGGAGAGCCGTATTTTTGCAAAGGCTTTTGATGATTCACTCAATGTTGACAACATTATTCTTAACCTTATGGCATTGGATTCCACAGCAAAATTCGAGGCCGGAGCCACGTGCATAATACTTGATGAGATTCAGGAATGTCCGTTAGCGCGGGCTTCGCTGAAATTCTTCAAGCTTGATGGTCGTTTCGACGTCATTGCCACAGGCTCTTTACTCGGGGTTAAGGGCTATGGCAGCAGCAAAGCCTCGATACCTGTGGGGTA
Source organism: Muribaculaceae bacterium (assembly GCA_051878475.1). Classification (GTDB taxonomy): domain Bacteria; phylum Bacteroidota; class Bacteroidia; order Bacteroidales; family Muribaculaceae; genus SFRY01. The sequence goes on from JBJEKE010000387.1 coordinate 5,669, forward strand.
TGAGACAATAGTAGAGATGTATCCTCTCGATTTTGAGGAATTCCTTTGGGCCAATGGCATAAACGATGTGGTGATTGGCAAACTTCAGCAGTGTCTCGACAGCTCCATTCCGGTGCCTGAGGCCATACATGAGCGAATGAACGGACTGTTGTTGCGCTATACCGTTGTTGGTGGCATGCCCGAGGTGGTGAAACGCTTTATTGCTACTAACGACATCAACGAAGTGGTCAGTTTGCAACGCACCATCGTTTCGCAGTATGAAGACGATATGCTGAAATATGCCGACGATGCCAACAAATCGCGCATCCGTGAGTGCTTCGAGTCGATTCCTCGCCAGTTGGCAAAGGAAAACAAAAAATTCCAGTATTCGCTTGTGCGGAAGAGCGGGAAAGCGTCGCAGTATGGAGGCAGCTTGCAATGGATTGAAGATGCAGGTATTATACGCAGATGCTACAATCTGAGCACCACTGAGCTGCCACTCGATGGCAATGCCATTACCGATACATTTAAGGTGTATATGGCCGACACTGGCTTGTTTGTGTCGATGCTTGAGCCTGGCACGCAGGCCGATATCCTCATGGGGAATCTGATGGGCTATAAAGGTGCAATATTCGAGAATCTTGTGGCCGACATGTTTGTCAAGATGTCGCGACGGCTGTATTATTTCCGCAAGGATTCCGGACTGGAGGTGGATTTTGTGATACGATACAAGGGCCAGTGCACCCTTGTTGAGGTAAAGTCGAGCAATGGAAATGCAAAGAGCCTGCGCACCATCGTTGGCCATCCCGAAAAATACCATGTGGAAAGTGCTATAAAGCTTGGGCGGCTTAATGTGGGCACAAGCGGAGGCTTCACCACATTGCCGCTGTATATGGCATTCCTGTTGCGTGGCTATTGAGCGCAGCTTGCCTTGAAATGTTTTAGAAATATGTTTAAGCTTTTATAAAAATCTAATATAATTTGAATAAGCAGTAAAATAAAAGTTTTGAAAAATTAATGCTACAGCTTGTGGATTCAACCCAATATTGTCCTAAACGTTTTTAGCAAAAATAAAAAAAGGAAGTAGTTACTAAGGCAAAAAATGACTACCTTAGTAGAGAGTGACCAACTCAACTACTTCCCATGGCAAATATAACACTTTTTGCGCAAACAATCGCCCGATTACCCCGGCAAGCAATCAGAAAAATAATCCGCGAGGCCA
>JBJEKE010000388.1:0-1686 GCA_051878475.1 Muribaculaceae bacterium
CACACCAAAAGCCTTACCGCCTGAAAGACAATAACTTGACAACGCAAAAATTTTCAAGAAAAATTTCAGATTACTGACATTACCAAAATATGATATAAATAATGCAGCGCACAGATGGTATGCCCAATTTATTTGCTATATTTGCAATATGCGAGCAAAATCGCTGTGAATGCTTTATTTATACATTATATATAAGGCAACCATACAAATAAATAGATTCAAGCAACCGAATATTGACTATAAATCCTAATTACAAATGAAAAGAATAGCTACCGCACTGATTCTGACAATGATTGTGGCAACGGCAATTGCCCAAATGCAAAACATCATCACAATTCCTACCCCGCCGCGTCCGTCGGGACAGGAGGACTGCATAGCCATGCGTGCTCCGGCTATCGAAACAGTGCACATTGGCATTATCGGCCTCGGAATGCGTGGCCCAGGCGCCGTGACACGCCTGTCGAATATTCCCGGAGCCGAAGTGGTGGCTCTATGCGACATTGAGCATGAGCGCGTTGCAAAATCACAAAAGTTGCTCACCGATGCCGGCAAGCCGCAAGCCGTTGAATACAGCGGGAGCCGCGATGCCTGGAAACAGCTGTGCCAACGAAACGACATCGACCTGGTGTATGTGGCCACCGACTGGAAAATGCATGCCGAAATTGGCGTATACGCCATGGAACACGGCAAGCATGTGGCCATCGAAGTGCCTGCAGCAATGAACCTGAACGAAATATGGCAGCTGATAAACACGTCGGAGCGCACTCGCAAGCATTGCATGCAGCTGGAGAATTGCGTATACGACTTCTTCGAACTGACATCGCTCAACATGGCGCAGCAGGGCCTGTTCGGCGACATCGTGCACGTGGAGGGCTCTTACATACACAATCTTGAGGAGTTCTGGCCTTACTACTACGAGAATTGGCGCATGGACTATAACCGAAGCCACAAAGGCGACATCTATGCCACCCACGGCATGGGCCCGGCTTGCCAGCTGCTGAACATGCACCGCGGCGACCGCATGACCACCCTCGTGGCCATGGAAACACGCTCGGCAAACGGTAAAGCCTACATAAAGGAAACCACCGGCGAAGATGTATCCGACTTTGCCAACGGCGACCAGACAACCACAATGATAAGCACTGCCAAGGGCAACACTATGCTCATACAGCACAATGTGATGACTCCGCGCCCATACAGCCGTATGTATCAGATAGTTGGCACCGACGGATACACTTCGAAATACCCTATAGAGGAATATTGCCTGCGCCCAACCCAACTGAAATCGGAATCGCTCCCCAACCACGAGAAGCTCAATGCCCACGCATCGATGTCCAAAGAGGCCAAAGAAGCCCTGATGAAGCAATACAAAAGCCCTATCCTTACCGAAGACCTCGAAGAGACAGCCAAGCGCGTTGGCGGCCACGGCGGAATGGACTATATAATGGACTATCGTCTTATTTACTGTCTGCGCAACGGACTGCCGCTCGACATGGATGTGTACGACCTTGCCGAATGGTGTTGCCTTGGCGAACTTGGCGCAATCTCAATCAGCAACGGAAGCATGCCGGTTGAAGTGCCCGACTTCACCCGCGGCGGATGGCAGAAACTTAACGGATTCAAATATTCATTTGCCAAATAAGCACTTAGCATGGAACAGATTATAAAGCATTTTCCCGAAATATC
>JBJEKE010000389.1:0-6859 GCA_051878475.1 Muribaculaceae bacterium
AACGCATCTATAAAATTTTGAGTATAGAATATTTCGGGGAGAAATTTCCACACGCTCCACGAGGGGAGGTCAAACATGGTCCAATCGGTGGGCTCTGACCATGCGTTGAAAGCTGTGTCCCACATTGGTCCCATTTTCCAAAAGGTGCTGTCGCCTTCATTATCGCGATACATATACATGCTGCCATTAAAGCCATCGTAATCTTGCAAAATTTCGCGGACAATGAAATATCGTGCCATTGAGACTGCATCAATATAGTCAACCCAGTGTTCACGTTCTTCGCTATTGCTGGAATTGATAACGTTGTTTATCTCTGTGAATGAATTGATCAGCCATTGCCTTTGCTGTTCTGAGAGTTCTTCGGGAGAGTGATGGGTCACTTTTATTGGAGTACAGCCGGGCTCTTGTATTTTCACTTGATATTCGTCATCATAATTATCCACCTCAACAAGCCATCCATAAGGTATAATGTCAGGATCCTCCTCCAAATCATCCTGCTCAAAAATATCAAGCCTATTCTTATCGATTTTAATGCTTTCGATTAGGTCGTAAGCCCCAAGGTATTCACCATTCAGTACCAGTTCAACGGGATATATATTTGGGGACCAACCCAATCCTACTTGTCGGGCCAATTCCATACCCAGGATGTGAACTGAATTTGCAGTAAGCAATGCGTAATGCTTGTGCTTTGGCATTCCGCACAGCGCAGTCTTGGCTTCAAATTTAAGCTTGTATGGCTTTTTATCCAATAGCCAGGTTGAATTGCCACGACCCCTTATAGTGAGTTTCAGCGGTTCATTCTCAGAACCCAAGGCATACTCTTTGCTGTCGCATTTTTCAGGGATGTCTATCCATAGATCAGCCGGTATAGGTGTAACCTTATCTACAACGGGGGCTCCATTTTCTGTGTTAATATACATTATTGGCAGAGTTCCACTAGCCATAGAAGCCGGCCAATTTTGTTCTTCATTCTCGGTCGCTTCATCTGAGCGGGTGGAATAGGAATCGATTTCTGACTCGTTATCATACGTGTGCTCAGGCTGTAGTGCTTGTACGGTTTTTGCAGATACTATGTGATTGGCACCATATAAGCATGCTAATACTATGATTATCGACAGATTGATTTTCATGATAATTTATAAATATAGAAATATCAGATTCGAGTATTATGCCAATAAAAACGGTAACTGACCGACAAGCAAATGCTAACAAAGAAAAAGCGAGCGCCCGGATCGGCATGCTCGCTTGCGGTATGGACGGGACTCGAACCCGCGACCCCCTGCGTGACAGGCAGGTATTCTAACCAGCTGAACTACCACACCATTGTTCGTTTTGGGATTACAAAGATATATCTACTATCCGGGATTTGCAAGCATTTTCCGGAAAATATGCAAAAATGCGGGAAAAGCACCGATGAAGCACCGATGGGCAATCGCTGAGAGGCAGGCATCACAGCGATGCCAGCGAGGTGATTTCGCTGAGCAAGTCGGCTGCTTCCTTTACTGTGCCTACATTGTTAACCACGATTGAGCGGCGATCGTTTTTCTGGCGCAGGTCGCATCGGGTGGGATATTTCTGGAGGAAGCTGAGAATGCGGCCGAACGCTGCCGACTGGTAGTAAGCTTGGTTTTCTTGGCCAACGAAGTACATGTACATCCGTTTTTGCTTGAGCGCAATCTTTTCGATGCCGAGGGTGCGTGCAATGCGGCGCAAAGTGACTATGCGTATGAGTTCCATTGCCATTGGTGGAATCTTTCCGAATCGGTCTTCAAGGCGGCGTTCGAAGGCTTCTACGTCGGCTTCGCGTTCCATGTTGTCGAGTTCTTGATAGAGCGATATACGCTCGTTTTCCTGTGGCACATAGTCGTATGGAAACATGAGTTCCATGTCTGATTCGATTACACAGTCGGCAGTGTAGGCCTTTTCGTCGTCGGAGCGGGTAGCATCGTCGAATGTGTCGCTGAATTCTTCAGTCCGAAGTTCGATGACGGCTTCCTTGAGTATTTTCTGATATGTTTCATAACCGAGGTCGGCTATGAAACCGCTCTGCTCGGCGCCGAGCAGGTTTCCGGCTCCGCGTATGTCGAGGTCCTGCATGGCAATCTGTATTCCGCTGCCAAGATCGGAGAAACTTTCAATGGCCTGAAGGCGTCGGCGCGAAATTGGTGATAGCGGCACATACGGTGGCACGAGCAGATAACAGAAAGCCTTACGCGATGAGCGGCCTACACGGCCGCGGAGCTGATGGAGTTCGCTGAGTCCGAAGTTTTGGGCGTTGTTGATAATGATGGTGTTAACGTTAGGCATATCGATGCCCGATTCCACTATGGTGGTGGCCAGAAGTATATCGAATTCGTGGTTTGCAAAGCCGAGGATAATCTGTTCGAGCTTTTCTGAAGGCATCTGGCCGTGGCCCACCATCACTCGAGCGTCGGGGATTAGGCGGCGCACCATTGCCTCGAGATTGTAGAGTTCTTCAATTCGGTTGTTGATGAAGAACACCTGGCCGTTACGCGAGAGCTCGAAGTTGATGGCTTCGGCTACTATCTCATCGTTGAGCGATGACACCGTGGTGAGAATGGGGTAACGGTTTGGTGGCGGAGTGGTTATGGTTGTCAGGTCGCGCGCACCCATTAGCGAGAACTGGAGTGTGCGAGGGATAGGAGTAGCCGAGAGGGTGAGAGTGTCGACGTTTACTTTCAGTTGCTTTAGCTTTTCCTTGACGGCTACGCCGAATTTTTGCTCTTCGTCGACCACGAGCAGCCCGAGGTCCTTGAATTTGATGTCCTTGCCTATGAGTTTGTGGGTGCCGATAATAATGTCGATTTTGCCGTCGGCGAGTTCGGAAACAATACGCTTAATGTCCTTAGGCTTTCGTGCACGGCTAAGATAGTCGACCTTTACAGGGAACTCCTTGAGGCGGTCGGTGAAAGTGTTGAAGTGCTGGTAAGCGAGGACAGTGGTGGGTACAAGCACAGCAGTCTGTTTTCCGTCGGTAGCAGCCTTGAAGGCGGCACGAATGGCCACCTCGGTTTTTCCGAAGCCCACATCGCCGCAAATTAGGCGATCCATGGGGCGTTGCGATTCCATGTCGGCCTTTACGTCGGTGGTAGCCTTGAGCTGGTCGGGAGTGTCTTCGTAGATAAACGAAGCCTCGAGCTCGTGCTGCAGATATCCGTCGGGCGAGAAAGCGAAACCGTCCTTCTGCTTTCGTGCAGCATACAGCTTGATTAGATCGCGTGCGATGTCTTTGAGCTTGCTTTTTGTTTTGTCCTTGATACGGTTCCAAGCACCGCTGCCAAGTTTATTGAGGCGCGGCTCCACTCCCTCCTTACCACGGTATTTGGCAAGTTTGTGAAGCGAATGGATAGATACGAAGATGATGTCGTCGTTCATGTATATGAGTTTAATCATCTCCTGTGGGGTGCCATTGACGTTGGTTCGCACAAGGCCGCCGAATCGTCCTATGCCGTGATCGACGTGGACAATATAGTCGCCCACCTCAATCGAGTTAAGCTCTTTGATTGAAAGAGCAAGCTTGCCGGAGCGTGCGCGATCGCTCTTGAGGCTGTATTTATGGAATCGGTCGAAAATCTGATGGTCGGTGAAAACACACACTTTTGCCTCGTTGTCGACAAATCCTTCGTGGATGGTTCTCAGAATTGGCGTGAAAGGGATATCGTCGCCGCGGTCGGCAAATATGTCGTGCAGGCGTTGCGTCTGTTTCTCGCTTTCAGTGAGGATGAACAGACGATACCCGCCGGCAAGGAATTCAGTGAACGATTTGCTGATGAGGTCGAAATTCTTGTGGTAGATGCCTTGCGCCGAGAATGGGAAACGAATCAGGGCACCGGGATTCTCGGCATCGGGAGCAGCCGAGTATTCCACCATCCTGAACTGTGCAATCCGTTGGCTGAAAGCACTGAAGTCGATAAGATTGGCCAGAGCATCCTTGTCGCCCTCGTTTGCAATGATGGTGCTTTCCGAGATGGTCTCGCGCGTTACAGCGTCAACCCGGGCTACAATCCCTGCAAGGTTATGAGCCACGATGATGGTGTTGTCGTCGATATAGTCGATGAGCGAAATGCTGTCGGATTTGGTGTCGCTGCCAAGGCTGTTTACGATGCTCACCGACTTCACTCGCTGCTCCGACAGCTGTGTCTCCACATTGAATGTGCGTATGCTCTCCACATCATCGCCGAAGAAGTCGATGCGGTAAGGCAGCTCGTTGGCATACGAATATATGTCGAGGATAGAGCCACGGATTGCAAATTGGCCCGGTTCGTACACATAGTCGACCTCGGCGAATCCGTTCTGGCGCAGCTGGCGGGCCGTATCGGTCATGTCGAGCTGTGCGCCCTCGTTTATCACGATTGTGGCCTGGTTGATTGTCTGGCGGCATGCCACACGCTCGGCCAACGCCTCAGGATATGTAACAATAAAGCGCAGTTTGCGGCTTGCTTCCCATTGAGCGAGCACTTCGGTGCGCAGAATCACCGACGGAGCATCGATTTGTCCGTATTTTATGTCGCGCTTGTATCCCGAAGGGAAAATAAGCACCGTCTGATCGTCGGAGAACTGACACAGGTCGTTATACATGTATCCGGCCTCGTCGGCGTCGTTGCATACCACCAGCACACGGCGGTTGCCTACCGGCATGCGCGAAATCACCATTGCCGCCGACGAGCCGATAAGGCCACAGAGCATCGTCCGACGGCATTTGCGGTCGGCCAGCGCAGCCTTGATGGCATCGGTGCGCACCTGGGTGCACAGCAATTTGCTTAACGATTCTAAGTCCATTTGCAAAAATCGACCTGAGGGTGCGGCACAGCTTTTGTGCAGCCATACCAGCACCCTCGGGGTGTCGTTACAGGTTGATGTATTCTATATTATTTCTTTGTCTTCTGCTTCTTTGATTGCGAGCCTTGCTTCATTGCCGGCACTTTGTTGAGGATGGCGGCGCAACGGTCGGGATTTCCTATAGAAGCTTTTATGGAGTCGACAATGATATCGTGCTTGAGCGATACAATCGACTCACCGCGGGTAAAGTAATAGTGCTTGACGATTTCCGATGCCAGCAAGTCGCAAATGCGTTTTTTGTTGGTATCGAGATCTTGGTTAAGATTGTGCTTGAGCTGACGCTCAAGGATTTCAAATGTGGCAGCCGTGGAATCGTTGAGATACCCCTCCACTTTTGCCGTTTTCTTTAGGTCGGCAAGCATCTTTTCGCACACCTTGTCGTAGTCGAAACGCTTGGGGTCGATGAACTCCTTGAAATCGTTGAACACCTCATCGTTCACCTCAAATTCCTCAGCCGGAGCAATCGATGGATGCTCGGCAGCAAACTTTATGGCATAGTCGAATGCCCAATTGTCGCGTATGATATTGTAAATCAACCGGTTCACCTCAGGATATTCCACCTCGATGTCGGGCTTGATGCCGCCGCCATCGCGCACCTCGCGGCCATTGCGAGTATGAAACACGGTGGTAAGGCTATCAGGGATACGCGACGCCGTGCCATCGATGTTTCGGTGCGAATAATCGATAGCCTGGATGAGGCGACCGCTGGGGATGTAGTATTTCGAAATAGTGAGCTTCAGCAGGCCGTTATCGCCCAATGGACGGGTCGACTGCACAAGGCCCTTGCCGTAGGAGCGGTTGCCGATAATCACAGCCCGGTCAAGGTCCTGGAGGGCGCCGGCAGTAATTTCCGATGCCGATGCCGATGCACCGTCAATGAGCACAGCCAGCGGAATCTCGGTGTCGACGGGCAACTTTGTGGTCTTGTAGCTTTTTTCGCTCTGCTTCACACGTCCACGGGTCTTGAGCACCTCGGTGCCCTTGTCGACGAACATGCCGACAATCTGTACAGCACTTTCAAGAATGCCGCCGCCATTGCCACGCAAGTCGAGCACCAAGCCACTGAGCTTCGGATTCTCTTTCAGTTTCAACAGAGCCTCTTTCACCTCTACAGGCGATTTCTCGTTGAACGACGACAATTCGATTATGCCTATTGAATCGGTGAGCATGCCATAGTAAGGCACTGTGTTGATGAGGATTTTCTCGCGCACAATGCGGAATGTGTGGATGCTGTCGACAGAGTACGGGCGACGCACTGTAACGGTGAGTTCGGTGTTGACCAAGCCTTTCAGCTTGTTGCTCACCTTGTCGCTCTCCCACGAGCTTACGGTGTCGCCGTCAATCATGATAATCTCATCGCCGATCTTCAGGCCGGCTTTTTCTGCCGGGCTTCCCTCGTAAGGGCCCGAGATGGTGGTAGGACGTCCTTTTGGCTTATAGATGTACGAGCCTATGCCGCCATATTCGCCGGTGCTTATGGTCATGAAATCGCCTTGCTCCTCCTTAGGGATATATTCGGTGTAAGGGTCGAGCTCGTAGAGCATGGCATCAATTGAAGTGGTGGCCACCTTCTTGGCATCGATGGTGTCGACATAATACATGTTAAGCTCCTTCACAATTGAGTTGTAAAGGTCAAGGTAATTGGTAATGCTGCCATAGTCGTTGCCACCGTCGGCACTATTGTCAGTGTTTTGCGCAGCCACCAGTGAGGCCGCAGATACAACTAACAGCAATGAGGCAACTATAATAAACGATTTACTTTTCATCATTACAGAAATTTTATGCGAAAGTACTTGTAATTATTGAAATAATGGGTGTGTCGGGGCATAAAAAACTATAATAATTGGGAAAAACGACAATATTTTCGGCGATAGAGTTGCATAATTGAAAAATTCGCTCTAATTTTGCAACGCAAAAGCGGGAAGTGAAGCCCGCGGCAGCAAAATGCTTCAATAGCTCAGTCGGTTAGAGCACCTGACTGTTAATCAGGGGGTCGTTG
>JBJEKE010000390.1:0-6836 GCA_051878475.1 Muribaculaceae bacterium
CCAAAGGGGACAATCCTGCGTGGCCAAAAGGGTCAAAGTCGCGTGGCTTTTCCATGGATAATCAATCGCATTTATTTCTTCAATTGTTAATTCTTCGTTATCTCCATTTATCTGCTGCTCTGCCGTCGTACCTACATCTTCTTGGGTTTTGGTTTCGGTTTCGGCATTAGCATTAGATTCTACAGTGTTTTGTTCCGAGTCTGTTGTATTATGTTCGGCAGTTGCTTCATCGTTTACAACATCTTCTTGTCGAGCATTGTCTGCAGCTCTTGCTGTACTGTCGGTTGCTTTTTCTCCGCTCTCCTCTCGTTCTCGCGGTTGATTTCGGCTCTCATTTCCTTGTCGCCGTTCTGTACCAGTTGCAGTACTGCCACCCAATACAGTGCTTCCTTCTTTTCCATTGTATTATATTAAATTAAATGTTCTTCAAATTAACGAATGTAGTTAGTGTGCTTCTACAAAGAAGCAATAATTATTCATTATCGAGCAACATCATCAAAAAAACAAATCAACTTATTGAACTAGATTATAGCAATTATGAGTTATAACTTTATGGTAACATATTTGATATATTGAAAATTTTATAGTTAATTAGCAAACAAAAGAATCTTAGCTTTAATATCACGAACATGAACGAAAAATTCACAATGGAATTCGATATGAGAGGGACGCCTGTCAGCCTTCTCTGGAAACATATAGCCACACCACCCGGATTGGCTCAATGGTTTGCTGACCAAGTTAGCCTCCACGACAAGACTTTGACATTCCTATGGGGTAAGAACAACGAAAGTCGTGCTACAATACTTGCCTCACGTCAAGGCTGTTACATTAGGCTTCATTGGGAGGGCAACGACGAGAGAACCTTCTTTGAGCTAAGGATAGAAACATCGGAACTCACATCGGGCACTACCCTCTTGATAACCGATTTTGCCGATAGCCCAAGCGACAAAGAAAGTTCAATCGAACTCTGGGAACATCAAATCGATAATCTGAAACGAATTATCGGCTGCATATAAACATTAACACAATATGAATAAAGTTCTTAGATTTATGCTGTCAGCACTGGCAGTGTTCCTTATGTGTGCCAACAGCTACGGCCAAAGCGAAACAGTGATTCCTCGTGCCGATTTCGAGGAAATCAACCTTTATGACGGTCCAATCCCCAATCACACAGGTGCTCCAACAGAGGAACATTACAAACTAATCGGCGAGTATAAAGTTCTCTACAAGATATCCGAGCCTACGCTCACCATCTGCCGTCCATTCGGCAAAGCCAGCGATGCGGCGGTGATAATATGCCCAGGCGGCGGATATGAATCGCTCTGGATGCCTACCGAAGGATACCGTATAGCCCATGCCCTGAACAATCTGGGCATTACAGCTTTTATTTTGAAATATCGTTTGCCCGATTTCAAATTTCAGCCCGACCCGAAAATCGCGCCATTGCAAGATGCACAGCAGGCAATAAAATATGTAAGAGAAAACGCTGACAAGTTCGGTATTAGTCGCGACAAGATAGGGCTAATGGGATTCTCAGCCGGTTCGCATCTGGCATCAACAGCCGGAACACATTTCAACGACTGCAAAATCGAAAATGCGAACGGCACCAGCCTTCGCCCCGATTTCATGATTTTAATTTATCCCCTCATTTCGTTCCGCCGTGACATAAGCGGCCCTATGATCGACCCTTACATCGTACGTTCGAAACTCACCGATGCCGACGTACATTATCTTAGCAACGAGGAGAATGTGACTCCGCAAACACCGCCTACATATATTGCGCATGCCGACGACGATGCGCTGGTAACACTCGAAAACCCGCTCAGCTTCTACCGGCAATTGCGGAAAAACAAATGCCAAGCCGAAATGCACATCTACTACAAAGGTCAGCACGGATTCAGCGAAATAAGATTCGATTACTGGTTTGCCGACTGTATCAGCTGGCTTAAACGGCAGAAATTCATTAAATAAAAACAGATGCCTTATTCAGTACGAAAGCTGTGCAATGCCAAATCGCTCGATTTTGCATTGCACAGTTGTTTTATTAACTTTGCAGCTGAAAATTCATAATTCAAAGACATATTCATATGAAGAAAATCAGAGCCGCCGTAGTTGGCTACGGCAACATTGGAAAATTCGTTGTCGAATCGCTCATTACTTCGCCCGACTTCGAGATTGCAGGCATAGTTCGACGCAACAGCAGCATAATTCCCGACGCTATAAAGCAATACAACGTGGTCTCTGACATCGACCAGCTCGACGACGTCGACGTAGCCATACTTTGCACCCCAACACGCGAAGTTCCTAAATATGCCAAGGAATATCTGGCTAAAGGAATAAATACCGTTGACAGTTTCGACATCCACACCTCAATTGCCGACCTCATCACCGAGCTCGAACCTGTTGCCAAACAGCACAACGCGACAGCAATAGTATCAGCAGGATGGGACCCGGGGAGCGACTCTATTGTTCGCACACTCATGCAAGCCGCTGCGCCGAAAGGTATCACTTACACTAACTTCGGTCCGGGTATGAGCATGGGGCACTCGGTAGCCGCCCGCTCTAAAGACGGAGTGAAGAATGCATTGTCAATGACAATTCCGCTGGGTACCGGAATACATCGCCGTATGGTGTACATTGAACTTGAAGAAGGCTATGATTTCAACGAAGTGGCCAAATCCATTAAGGAAGACCCATATTTTGCAAGCGACGAAACCCATGTGATTAAGGTTGACAGCGTTGATGAAGTGAGAGATATGGGACACGGAGTTAACATGGTGCGCAAGGGAGTTTCAGGCATGACCCAGAACCAGCGTTTCGAATTCAACATGAGCATCAACAATCCCGCACTAACAGCACAAATACTTGTAGGTGTGGCTCGTGCATCGTTCAAGCAGGCTCCCGGCGCTTACACAATGATAGACATACCGGTAATCAATCTTCTTCCGGGCGAACGTATCGACCTCATAAAGCACTTAGTATAAGACAATGATGTTAGATTTCATTACTTGGACAGCTAATCCTAATCTGTTCGACGGATTTGTCACTATCCGTTGGTACGGACTAATGTTTGTCATCGGTTTCTGGATTGGCTACCGCATAATGTACTCGTTTTTCAAGCATGAAGGCGCACCGGAGGCCTGGCTCGATACCCTGCTGATATATGTTGTGGTGGCAACCATTGTAGGCGCGCGCCTTGGTCATGTGTTCTTCTATCAATGGGACTACTATTCGGCCAACCCGATTGAAATCCTCAAGATTTGGCACGGCGGCCTCGCAAGCCACGGCGGTACAATTGGCATTATCATTGCCATCATTATCTTCTCTCGATTAGTATCAAAACGGAGCCCGTTATGGACATTCGACCGTCTGGTTATACCTATTGCATTGGTTGGAGCCCTCATTCGAATGGGAAATCTGTTTAACCACGAGATTTATGGCCACGCCACTAATCTGCCATGGGGATTCAAGTTTATCGAGAACATCGACCAATGGATGGCTGGCGCGCAACCTGTATTCTCGGCGCCGTCGCATCCCACACAAATCTACGAAGCACTGGCCTACCTGGCTCTCTTCGGGCTGCTGATGTGGATGTACTGGAAAAAGAATGTAGAGGCTCGTCCTGGTCTGATTTTCGGGGTGTTTCTCACTTGGCTATTCTCGGCTCGGTTCGTCATTGAATTTGTAAAGAACGACCAAGTGGAATTCGAAAAGGATATGATACTGAACATGGGACAGCAATTGAGCGTTCCATTCATCATTGCCGGCATTATACTGATTATATATGCAATGTCGCGGCCTAAATTGGAAATGAAATTCCCTAATAAATTCTGCGACAGCAAGAAATAAGCGTTTATTGTAAAACTATTAATGCGTCGACTCCGGAACCGCTACATTGCAGCGAGAAAAGAGCCGACGCGCATTTTTACAGAAGGTTTCGAAAGCACTCTGTGACGACTTACCAACTAATTCGGGCATCCATGCCGGAATTAACTGATAACTTGGCTTTTGCACGAACACAAGATCGTAGGATGCACTCTTAATATATGCCTGAGTGCCATAACGGCTGATAACGACATTCACAATGGCACCTCCTCGCGAGTTAGTGTCGTTTTGGTTCGACAGGAAATTACCCAGCGAATACACTACAAGCACATTGCGACCCGTGCGCGGATTAAACCGCATCTCAAAAGGTTGAACCACATGCGGATGCCCACCTATTATCATATCGGCTCCGGAATCGATAAGCAGTTCTGTCAATTCCTTTTGTCGGGCATTAGGGCTCATAGCATATTCTACGCCCCAATGTAGAAGCACACACACCATTTCGGCTCCCAACTTTCGAGCTCGCTCAATATCGTGGCTTATGCTATCTGAATTGATATAGTTTACAACCAAATCGCCTTGAACACCGATGCCGTTAGTGCCATAGGTATATCCTACAAAAGCCACACGGAAATCGCCAATTGTAGCGACAAATGGCGAATTAGCCAACCGGTGTTTCGTGTCGTGATACAGCCCCACTGAAGGAATCCCCAGTTCTGATAGTTTGTCGATTGTGCGGTGAGCGCCCTTATCACGTTTATCAAGAGCATGGTTATTGGCAATGAGGAACATATCGAATCCGGCATCGTTCAATGCTTCAGCATAATCGTCGGGCGCACTGAAACATGGGTAACCCGTATAAGGTTGCCCGGCCAAGGGACACTCCAGATTAACCACAGCATAATCGGCAGAGGATACAACCGGTTTAATGTATTCGAAACACTTGGAATAGTCATACTTCCCTCCTGAACGCTTAGCCGCACTGATTTGGGGGCCATGTTGCATGGCATCGCCGGCAAACAACAGGGTAATGTCCTCCGGCATCGGCAACAGTTGAAGCAGCGCAAATAGAAGGGAAACGAGGAGTTGCATTTCGTGGTATAGCTAAAAAAGAATTTGCCAATAATGCACAAAGGCAAATATTGGCAAATTCGGTATTGCAAATTTAATATAATTCTTTCTTAGCAGCTAAAAGAGTATTTTGCATCAACGAGACGATGGTCATTGGTCCTACACCGCCGGGAACAGGCGTAATATATGAGCACTTTGGCGAAACAGCCTCGAAGTCGACATCGCCCCGGAGTTTGAAACCGCTCTTAGTGAGAGTTGATGGCACTCTTGTTGTACCGACATCAATAACCACTGCTCCATCCTTAACCATATCGGCAGTTACGAAGCCAGGCTTTCCGATGGCAGCTATTATTATGTCGGCTTGACGGCAAATCTCAGTAATATTCTTTGTCCCGCTATGGCAAACAGTAACAGTTGCATCGCCCGGATAGGCTTTCTGCATCATCAAAGTAGCCACCGGCTTCCCTACGATGTTGCTTCGGCCGAGCACCACACAGTTGGAGCCCTTGGTGGGGATGTGGTATCGGCGGAGTAGTTCCATAATACCAGCAGGAGTAGCCGACTTAAAGCACGGCAAACCGATGGACATACGGCCTACATTTATTGGATGGAACCCGTCGACGTCCTTGCGATAGTCGATTGCCTCAATTACTTTCTGCTCCGAGATATGACGCGGCAACGGCAACTGCACGATGAAACCGTCGACATCTGCATCGGCATTCAGTTCGGCGATACGATCAAGCAGTTCGGCCTCGGTTACTGTGTCATCAAATCTGATGAGTGTGGACTTGAAACCGCACTGCTCGCATGCTCGAACCTTATGAGCTACATATGTTTCACTGCCACCGTCGTGACCCACGAGGATTGCGGCCAGATGTGGACGTTTGGCACCGTTGGCAACCATTGACTCCACCTCTTTTGCAATTTCCTGTTTAATGGTGTCAGATATCTTCTTACCGTCAATTAATTCCATATAATCGTTCTATGGGTTATCGTCTTGATTTCATTCCACGCATCATCTTCATAGGGTTCATGGTGGCTGCCATGTGCATCATCTTGCGGGTCTGTTCAAATTGCTTAAGCAATCGGTTAACCTCCTGCAACGATGTGCCGCTACCTTTTGCTATACGCTGACGACGACTTCCGTTGATGATCTCTGGATTTGAGCGCTCTTTCGGAGTCATTGAATAGATAATGGCCTCGATGCTCTTGAATGCGTTATCATCGATATTAAGGTCCTTGATTTGCTTGCTGACACCGGGAATCATCGATGCCAGGTCTTTCAAGTTACCCATCTTCTTAATCTGTGCTATCTGCGCAAGGAAGTCATTGAAGTCAAACTTGTTTTTCTTGATTTTTTCCTCAAGTTCCTTTGCTTTCTTCTCATCGTATTGTGTCTGAAGACGTTCAACAAGGCCAACGATATCGCCCATACCAAGGATTCGGTCGGCCATACCAGACGGGCGGAACACATCGATATCAGAAAGTTTCTCACCGGTACCGACAAACTTGATTGGTTTATTGACAACGGTGCGTATCGACAGCGCAGCACCACCACGGGTATCGCCATCGAGCTTTGTGAGAACCACGCCGTCAAAATCAAGGCGGTCGTTGAATTCCTTGGCAGTGTTCACTGCATCCTGACCGGTCATCGAATCGACAACGAAAAGTGTCTCGTCGGGGTTGATGGCTTTCTTGATAGCTTCGATTTCGTCCATCATCACTTCATCGACAGCCAAACGTCCTGCGGTGTCGACAATCACCACATCGTTGCTGTTAGCCTTGGCCTGTTTGATGGCGTTCAGCGCTATTTCAACGGGGTTCTTGCTCTCCGGCTCGGAATAAACCGGGACTCCCACCTGTTCAGCTATAACCTTCAACTGATCGACAGCTGCGGGACGATAAACGTCGCATGCCACCAGAAGCGGACGTTTATTCTT
>JBJEKE010000391.1:0-6832 GCA_051878475.1 Muribaculaceae bacterium
GACGAGCAAAGCTCAAGGCTATCGTGAGTATGATACGGTTAGTATCGTTGCTCGGATTGGCGCTTTTCCATTTGCTCCAAAGTCGATTATACTCTGCTATCGCCGCCCTGTAATATTCTTCGTTCTCGCGCTTAACGGACATCTGAAATTCAGGAATATCGGCTACACGTATAGTAATTTTCAATTTGTCTTCAACTGCCATAGCTTCAATCGGTTAATTGAGCGATGCACTTATCGACATCCCGCACTAACTGGGTCAAAATGGCTTTACTCTGACTTAATTCGGCCGAAGAGCTGTTTATTGCCCTGGCCATTCGCAGATAATCGTTGTCGAGCTTCAGCTGCTCAATCTGCTTGGTAAGTTTATCGACATCGCCTGTCAGCTCTGCTGTCTTACGCTGATATTCTTCATTCTCAGCCTCCAGACGACGGTATTTCTCAAGCATTACCACCAGCTTACTCTCTATCCGTGAGATTCTGCTTTCCAAATCGTCAGCCATTCTTCTCCAATTTTTTACAAATGTAATATATTTATTGATATTTTCATATCTTTTATCGATATTTTTCAATCCAATTAGTTAATAATTCGTTTTTAATAGTGGATTTTCCCATCGAAATTTGAAGATTCATAATTATTGATTATTTTCGCAAGCCCAAATTTCAAATTTATTAAACATGAACAAACCTACTGAAACTGATATACAATTCATGCAGATTGCATGCGACCTGGCATTTGAAAACATAGACCACGGAGGCGGGCCATTTGGAGCCGTCATTGTCAAGGACGGCAACATAGTTTCAACCGGGTGCAACACCGTAACGCTCGACAACGATCCCACAGCTCATGCCGAAGTGAACGCTATCCGCAAAGCGTGCGCCCAAACCGGCAACTTCAAGCTCGACGGATGCGTGGTGTATAGCTCATGCGAGCCTTGCCCTATGTGCCTCTCGGCTCTGTACTGGGCTGGTGTGAAGAAAATATATTACGGAAACACCAAGACCGATGCCCGCGACATAAATTTCGACGACAAATTCATATACGATGAACTGGAGATAGAGCCCGAAAAACGCCATATCCCCAGCGTGAGAATCAATCTGCCGGAAGCAATACTTGCGTTCAAGAAGTGGGCCGACAAAACCGATAAAATCGAGTATTAACGCACAAGCGAGCCTTGGCGCATGCAATTGTCGCGCAGATAATTGTTCAGCAGATTGGTAAATTGATAGTTCTTTAAGCCCCACCTCGGCGAAATTAGCAACGAATCGGGCGACTGCGACACAAACCGCTCAATGGCAATGCTTAAAGGCAAATGCCTTATAAACTCTCCGCACAATGCCACATACGACTGCGGTGTGAACGACGGCACCGAAAGTGTACCATCAGCAACTTGCCGTGCCATTCGAGTTCCC
Organism: Muribaculaceae bacterium; assembly: GCA_051878475.1. Classification (GTDB taxonomy): domain Bacteria; phylum Bacteroidota; class Bacteroidia; order Bacteroidales; family Muribaculaceae; genus SFRY01. Next base: position 1,411 of record JBJEKE010000391.1, read on the forward strand.
TTGATTAGCTGTAGCTGGTGAATCTTTAGTGTAGACAGCGGAAGTGATGCTATGGCCTCGGCTGTTGCCATTATTTGCGACTCTGTTTCGCCAGGTAGCCCTATTATGATATGCGCGCCACACATCACCCCGGCCGAAGCAGTCCGTAGCACAGCATCAACCGTGTCGGCCCACGTATGGCCGCGGTTTATCAGCCGCAATGTGGCATCATGCGAGGTCTCAACACCAAATTCCACAAGCACAAACGTTTCCCGTGCCAGCAATGCCAGTTCGTCGAGCAACGGCTGCGGCATGCAGTCGGGGCGTGTCCCAATAATAATCCCCACCACATCATCGGCTGCAAGCGCATCGCGATACATCTGCATCAACGACGGCACTTGTCCATATGTATTGGTATAAGCCTGAAAATAAGCCAGATATTTCATCGAGGTATACTTTCGCGAGAAGAAGTCGCGCCCCTCATCAAGTTGCTGTCGCACAGATTTCACCGGTGTGCAATAGCCCGGGTTGAATGTCTGGTTATTGCAATATGAACAGCCTCCATAGCCTTTGGTCCCGTCGCGATTGGGGCATGTGAAACCTGCATTGATGGCTATTTTCTGAACCTTAAACGGGAAAAAGCGACTCAAGAATTGCGAGAAATCTACATAGCCGTAGCTTTCGGTGAGCATGATGCTAAAGATGGATGGTTTTGTTCAAAAGGAAATTGTCGAGGACAACCATTGCCGCCATAGCCTCAACGATGGGCACTGCACGAGGCAACACACATGGGTCGTGACGGCCTTTGGCCCGAAGCACGGTGCTGTTACCATCAGCGTCGACAGTTTCGACATCGCGAAGCAAGGTTGCCACCGGCTTGAAAGCAACCCGGAAATATATGTCGTTGCCATTGCTTATACCACCTTGTATGCCACCTGAATGATTGGTTAGCGTTGTTATACGGCCATTCTCGGAAACGAAATTATCAATCATCTCGCTGCCACGCATGCTTGCCGAGGCAAACCCTTCGCCATAGTCGAAACCTTTAACTGCATTGATACCCAGCATGGCATCGCCCAACCGCGCATGCAACTTCCCGAAAACCGGCTCGCCGAGGCCTGCCGGAATGCCTTTTATCACTCCGGTTATAACGCCACCAATGGTGTCGCCCTGCGACTTCACCTCCGATATCAGCTCTATCATACGTTGAGCCACTTCATCATCAGGGCAACGAACTATATTGTTGTCGATTGAGTCAAGATTCAGTTCAGTATAGGGTTTGTCGAGCAAAACATTGCCCACTTGGGATGTGTAGGCATACACCTTGATTCCAAGCTTCTCGAGTGCCTGCCTGGCAAATGCACCGGCCACAACTCGCGAAATGGTTTCACGAGCCGATGAGCGTCCCCCGCCTCGATAATCGCGTATGCCGTATTTTGTCTGATATGTATAGTCGGCATGCGACGGACGGAATGTATCCTTGATGTTGGCATAATCACTACTGTGCTGATTGGTGTTTTCCACCATGAAACCGATGGGCATGCCGGTAGTAACTCCATCGAGCAATCCTGAAAGCACATTGATGCGGTCGGGCTCGTTGCGGGGTGTCACTATCGATGACTGACCGGGACGGCGTCGCGACAGTTCGCGCTGCACTTTGTCGATATCTATCTCGATGCCGGCAGGCATGCCTTCAATCACTCCACCAACTGCCACTCCGTGCGATTCACCGAAAGTGGTAACTCTATAAATTACGCCAAATCCATTCATTATATAATCAGATGTTTATTTACCAATAGTCAAATCGGCCAACGATGCCCTTACATATCCAACCAGCACCTGGGGATTAACGCGAAGCTGCAACCCTCTGACACCGGCACTCACATATATATAATCGTGTAAGCTACATGATGAATCGAAAAAAGTTGGGAACGTCTTCTTCATGCCAATGGGACAACAACCGCCGCGGATATATCCTGTAACAGGGAGCAGTTCCTTCATTGGTATCATCTCAGCCTTCTTGTTTCCCGACACCTTGGCTGCCTTTTTCAGGTCAACCTCGTCATCGCCAGGCACCACGCACACAAAATATCCGGTACGGTCGCCATGAAGCACCAGAGTCTTAAACACCTGGCGGATGTTCTCGCCAAGTTGGTCGGCTATATGCTGCGCACCCAGATCTGACTCATCAACCTCATATGGGATAAGTGAATACTCAATTTTTGCCTTGTCGAGCAGTCGGGCTACGTTTGTCTTGCTTATGTTTGCCATATTGTCATTATAACTGATAACAATTGAACAAAGGTATAAATTTGCTGGCAAAAAAGCCACACAGTAACAAAAAAACCGGTCACTTTCAAGCAACCGGTTGTTGATTTCCTATTATTATGAATGCTAATTATCGCACTCTAAGGGTTTTGCCAATTTGCAGCTTGGTTGTGGTTTTGATACCATTTAGACGGCACAGTTGCTTTACACTCACACCATGACGGCTTGCAATCTTGCCAAGTGTGTCGCCTTTGCGAACACGGTAAGTTGCCATTGAGCCTCCAGTCTTATACTTGTTGCTCTTAAGAGTTGAAGCATAGCGAGCACGCTGAGCCTTAGGCGAGTAGTCACGACCCAACTCGTAGGTATTCTTGTCGAAGGTGTATTGGTCGGTGTGAGTTGTCTGATTGTCGAAGTCAAATATTGCCGAGGGGTTGATAGCATATCCCATGAATCGGGTTTCGAAGTGAAGATGCGAGCCGGTGCTGTGTCCGGTGTTACCACCAAGGGCGATAGGCTGACCGGCTTTGACAAATTCGTCTTGCTTTACAAGGAAGCGCGAGAGATGTCCGTAAACAGTCTCAAGGCCATTATCGTGGCGGATAACAACATAGTAGCCATAACCACGACGTTCATATTTAGTTATGCGTACCTTGCCATCAAATGCCGAACGGATAGTATCGCCAATCTGCACCTTCAGGTCGATACCTTTGTGCATACGGCGGAACCGTGGACGATAGCCATAAGGCGAGGTAACATAGCCATGATGAGGCATGCAGAAATTGGTTACATCGATAACCTTGCGGTCTGGCACCTCAACATTACGATATGAATTGACAAGACCACTGTCCCATCCTATCGAATAGATGTCTTCTTCAGGTTCTTCCTCTTCGAGGAAGTGGTTGTCGATATAGTCGGTGGTTTCTTGTAGGTTAATCTGCGATTCAAAATTCGACTGCATTGCGAGCAGGTCGTCGTGAACGCTGCTATGAGTAACCGACTGCATATTCTGCGCCATTGCTGTATGGCACCCGGCAGTCAACAAACCAGCGGCTAATATTGATACGAAATACTTTAAATTCATCTGACGTACACTTTTTTTAAAGTGAGGCTTATGCCTCGTCGGGCGAATACAAAAATTTCTTGGTAGGATAATCAAACAATTCACCATCTGCGAAGAATCGCTTAAGCTCAATCTCGGCATTCTCAACTGAATCTGATGCATGAATAATGTTCTCCTGACCGCTCATACCGAAATCGCCACGAATGGTTCCGGGCAGAGCTTTGCGCGAATTGGTGGCACCGGTCATTTGACGAACCACTGTCACCGCCTCCACTCCTTCAATGCCAATCACAATAACAGGAAGTGCCATCATCGAATTAAGCAACGAAGGGAAGAAGGGACGGTCAACCAAATGAGCATAATGCTCGCGAAGAATATCTTCATGGAGCTGCATCATCTTGATACCTATAATTTTCAAGCCTTTTTTCTCAAATCTCGAAATTATTTCTCCAGCATGCTCTCGGGCTATTGCCGACGGTTTCAGTATCACCAATGTCCTTTCCATATTAAGATATTTTTGGGTTTTGCGTTTTCGACTTTCAAATATAGCGAAAAATATTCCTTTTTCGCATATTCAGATAGTATAAAAAAATATAAACTATTGCAACCAATATCACAACTCAGATACAACATTCTGATATTTAGGCGATTACAAAAAATATGTTATATAACATATTTTCGAACTTTGTTAAGCCAGGCTACTTTCGTTTGTTAAATTTTGAAAAAACGGCGTATGAAAATCAACTTATGAGGCTCCAGTTGATTGTCCGCGAAAAAAGGCTGTTAAGCCCATCGGCAAGGAGCCGGTTCTTGGGCTTTGACAAATCGGGATCGTCATTAATAACAGCAGTGGCAACATCGCGGGCAATCTGAACCATCTGTCCATCGCGAGCAAGATTGGCAATCTTCAAGTCGAAGGCAATCCCACTCTGCTGAGTGCCTTCCATATCGCCGGGGCCGCGGAATTTCATATCGGCCTCAGCGATAACGAATCCGTCGCTGGTTTCGGTCATCAGTTCAAGACGCTTGCGGGTGTCGACGCTTATTTTCGGATTTGACATAAGTATACAGTAAGATTGGTCGGCACCACGACCAACACGTCCGCGCAATTGGTGAAGCTGCGACAGGCCAAACCGTTCAGAATTCTCAATCACCATCACCGATGCATTAGGCACATTTACTCCTACTTCGATCACCGTTGTCGCAACCATTATGTCGGCTTGATGTGTTACAAACAGTTGCATCTGATAATCCTTCTCCGATGGTTTCATCTCGCCATGGACAAAACACACCTTGCGGTCGGGGAATGTCTCGCACACCAACTGATATCCCTCTTCGAGATTGCGCAAATCGAGTTTCTCGCTCTCGTGAATCAGCGGATACACGATATAAACTTGGCGTCCCTGCTGAAGTTGCTGACCAATGAACCTGTTCACACTGTTGCGATGGTTATCGTAGCGAAGGAGGGTTTGCACCGGTTTACGGCCGGGAGGCAACTCGTCAATAACCGAAACGTCGAGGTCGCCATATATTGTCATTGCCAGAGTTCGAGGTATAGGCGTGGCTGTCATTACAAGCACATGCGGAGGAATCACATTCTTCTTCCACAACTTGGCACGTTGAGCCACTCCGAAGCGATGCTGCTCGTCAATGACCACCAGGCCAAGATTGCGGAACAGCACATTGTCCTCTATCACAGCATGTGTTCCGATAAGAATGTTGAGCGAACCATCCTGCAATGCAGCATGAATGCTTTCACGCTCTTTTTTCCGAGTTGAGCCGGTAAGCAGAGCCACTGTCACTCCTATCTTCTCGGCCATGGAGCTGATGGTGGCAAAATGCTGGGTGGCAAGAATCTCGGTGGGCGCCATTATGCATCCTTGATATCCATTTCCCACAGCTATTAGTATGGTTAGGAATGCCACCAAGGTCTTCCCGCTTCCCACATCGCCTTGCAGAAGACGGTTCATCTGCCGTCCAGTGCGCATACTGTTGCGAATTTCCTTTATTACGCGCTTCTGGGCTCCGGTAAGCGGAAACGGCATATGATTATTATAGAAATCCATGAATGGATCACCCACAACACTGAAAGTGAATCCTTGCAAGCTGCTG
>JBJEKE010000392.1:0-6794 GCA_051878475.1 Muribaculaceae bacterium
TGTGGATCTCACTTGCTATAGTGGCATTGTTTGCAGTGATTCATTACTGGAAATACATAAGATGGAAAAGGCTTAAGGGCGGAGCCAACTATCGCACACTTGTGCGTATTGTTAGTTGGGTTCATCTGCTGCTGAGTGTGCTACTTGTGTTTATCCTTTCTTATCCCGGCTTTTCATGCCGTATGAAGTGGCTGATGGTATCGGCTGTAGCGGTTTTCGTGATAGTGTTCAGCGCATGGCGCTATCGGAACATCTATTTGCTTGAGGACGGGCGCAAGCGAAATCTTACCAATCATATATTCCAGTTGAGCTTGCTGTTCTCGATAGGAATAGTGATTATCTCGGTGTGTGTGATGCTTAATGGGCGAAAAGGCGACTTGCTGGTGTTTGGAGCAGTAGCCGCCCTTCTGGCGTGGATATTTGAGGACACGGTGCGGAGTGTGGTAGTGTATTTCCAGCTGTGGATGACGCATCAACTTCACATAGGCGATTGGATTCAGGTGCCAGGAAAGAATATCGATGGAATGGTTGAAAGCATATCGCTGACAATGGTGACAGTGAACAATTTCGACAACACCAATTCGAGCATACCGCTGAGGATACTGGTTGCAGGGTCGTTTATCAACAACCAACGGATGCTCGATGGCTACACTTCAGGTCGGCGTATGCTCCGCAGTTTCATAATCGACAATACATCGATAGGCATTTGCGGCGAGGCCCAGAAACAAATCATCATAGAACGATTAGAGCACAATGGCGAGGATACGTTGCCTCTGAGAAGAGAAAGCACAGGCGAGGCGCTCAACCTGCATCTGTTCAGGGTTTACCTGAGCGCATGGCTTTATCATAATGAGAAAGTGGCGCATGAGCCACGCCAGCTGGTGCGTTTTCTTGAAATCACCGGCGAAGGAACCCAATTGCAGCTGTATGCATATATCAAGAGCACCAGCCTGATGCCCTACGAGAATGTTGTGGCTGAAATAGTGGAGCATGTGATGCTGAGTATGAACTGGTTCGGCCTGTGGCTGTATCAGAAACCGTCGTCGGTCGACATCGGGAAAATAGAAACAACAAAACAAATTGATAATGGAATTCTTGAAACGATTGTTCCAAAGGAAGATAACCGAACCAACTGAGAAGTTTTATGGCGATGACCGTGATTTGGTTGTGGCTCGCCATATAGTGCTCAACGAGATGGGCGCAGGCAGTCAGTACAATTGTGCTATTGATGCCGATGGAATAGGAGCAGGCAGTGACCGGCATGTTCATGCAGTGGTGGTGCTGTCGGATGAAAAACGGCGACTTCTGCTCGCCATTGCCCGCCAGTTGGCTTTAGTGTGCCATTATCCAAACTTTGATGAGAGTGCGGCAGAAAAAGGTGAGCAGGCCAATCGTACGGTTATCAGTATAGTGGACAGCAAGTGCAGGACAGCTGAATCTCTTAACGGATTGGAAAATGAAATAAGAGGCGAACTCTTCGGAAATTTGCCCGACTATGCGCTTTGCCGGAAGATGGTGTTTGCCGACAGCAGTATTCCCACAGCGGCCAACGGACAGGAAGGCTCCTTTGTTGATATAGAACTGAATCTGGTTGGAATTGCTGAGGGAACAACTGCCGGGCAGTATGCCGAATCGGTGGCTGCTGATGCCTCTGCCATTGTAACGGTGATAAGCAAAGAAACCATCGGCAACGATTATTCCGGCATTTCAACCGAGATTGGTCTGTTGCGTCCGATGATGGTGAACACAGTGTATCGAATCGGAGGCACATTCCTGTCGATACGCAAGGCTGATGTGACGGTGGCCGCCAATTATTCAACTGCCATAAACGACTATTGCCGGATTGTTAAGATGAATAAGATGCTTGGCAATTGGCAACAGGACAAGGCGAAAAATCCGGATGGCAAGGAGCTGCGTCTTTCCAACTTGCTGTGTGGCGACCATTTAGAGACCAAGGCTCGAAGCCTGAGAACGATGTGCAAGGCTTCGACGTTCGACCTGAAAGCGGAAATAGAGGAAAATATGGAACTGTTGGCCCGCTTGGAACATTCGCGTTGGAATGTGGAAAAACTCGTTATGGGATATCGGCCATATACTGCAAAGGAACTTGACGACGACTGCAAGGCATTTACTGAAGGCGCATCGAAAGTAAATGCACTGCGCAACAAACTCAAGAATGAACAGAAAGTGCACCTCGACATCCGTTCGTTTGCCAGCTTGCTTCACTATCATTTCGATTCGGTCCGCTATGACTATTTTCTGACACTTCTGATACCGTCGGTGCTGAAAAGAGAAACAAAATTGAAATAAAATGCACGAATCGAAGCAATAAACGCTTTCGGTTTTGTGTAATTCGTTAATTATTATTACCTTTACGCACAGTGTGCCCTAAAACTTAATAACCTAAAATTTTCATTACAATGAAATTGACAAAATTCGTGATGAGTGCTGCATGTGTGCTTGCAATGAGCGCATGCTGCAATCAAGCAAAACAGGAAGCCCCGGCGCAGCGCTGGAGCGAGGAGAAAGCAAATGAGTGGTATGCTCAGTTGCCATGGTTGGCTGGTGCCGACTACATCAATGCCGACGCAATCAACCAGATTGAAATGTGGAGTGCCGACACTTACAACCACGACCAGATTGACAAGGAACTTGGTATGGCAGAGGGTATCGGTTTCAACACTTTGCGCGTGTATCTCAGCAGCGTAGTTTATGAAAACGACCCTGAAGGATTGAAGCAGCGCATGGACGACTTCCTCGGCATATGCCAGTCGCACGGCATCAAGCCGTTGTTCTGTATTTTCGACGACTGCTGGAATGCAGAATCATCGTATGGCAAGCAGCCCGACCCAAAACCGGGTATCCACAATTCAGGCTGGGTTCAGGACCCGTCGGTATCGCTTCGTGCTGATACAGTTACCCTTTATCCTAAGATGGAGAAATACGTTAAGGACCTTCTCACTACATTTGCCAACGACGAGCGCATCCTTCTGTGGGACCTTTGGAACGAACCGGGCAACAGTGGCCACGTTGTTGAAACTCTGCCTATGCTCAAACGCGTGTTTGAATGGGCTCGTGAAGTGAATCCGTCGCAGCCGCTTACCAGCGGAATCTGGAACTGGGAAGATTCGTTTGCTCCACTGAATGCTTATCAGCTTGAGAATTCCGACGTTATCTCATATCATAACTACAATCCGCTCGACGACCACGAACAGACAGTTAAGTATCTGAAGATGATGAACCGTCCGTTGGTTTGCACCGAATACATGGCTCGCCGTAACCAGAGCTTCTTCCAGACTATCATGCCTATGCTTAAGGCCAACAAGATTGTTGCCATCAACTGGGGTTTCGTAGCTGGAAAGACCAACACCATCTTTGCATGGAGCGAACCACGTCCGGATGTAGTAGAACCGGAACTTTGGTTCCACGATATCTTCCGTCAGGATGGCACTCCGTTCTCGCAGGAAGAAGTTGACTCAATAATGTCGCTTACCGGCAAGAAGTAATAGTTGCTTCGCTGAAATAAACTACAAGGCATCGCTCATCGAAAGAGATTGGGCGATGCCTTTGTTGATTGGTGGCAGAAAGTGTAATCGCTACACTAAGTTGCTGATGAAAGGTATGAATGATGATATACGATTTTTTCCTAAGGTTGTGAGACTTGCATTCATCTATGCAAAGATATACCTACATCAATGCTGGACATTAGGACATATAGAGCAAAAAACGGAAGAAATTGAGCAAAAACTGTGGAATATTGTGCCTATAGCAACTGAACTGCCCTGCATGTAGCTCATAATGGCAATTTGGTGAGTGGACAATGGACGAGGGGCTGTCTTCTGAAATAGAAAGAATTGAGGATTAACGCAGCGTTTTTCGGTGAAAATGGCGAAATATTGGGTGAATATTGAAAGATAGTTTCGAATAGTTATCTTTTTTATTCTTTTTTATTTGTTTATTATTTTTATGTGTTTATCTTTGCGGTGTAAACGTAAGACTACGAAACGAAATAAGCTCTTACAATTAAACTGATCAACTGCAAACGAATAAACACGATATCATGGCACAAAAAGGAGAACAATCAGCTGCCAAGTTGTTCAAATATTGGCAGACTCGGACAATAATAGCCACGATGATAGGCTATGCGCTGTTTTATTTTGTACGAAAGAATTTCTCGTTTGCCATTCCCGGCCTGACGGCAGAGTATGGCATTTCGAAGACCAGCTTTGGTGTGATAATGACAGTGATAGGCCTGATATATGGCTTGTCGCGATTTCTGAACGGCTTAATTGCCGACCGGATGAATGCCCGATATCATATGGCGATAGGATTGCTGCTGTGTGCTGTGGCCAATGTGGCGTTTGGGTTTGGTGCCGACATAAGTGCGCTGATAACCGGAAGCAGCGACGGTCCGCAGTTTGTAAACACGTTGGTGCTGCTGTTTGGAGTGTTTCTGGTGCTCAATAACTTGTTCCAAGGGAGTGGGTTTCCTCCGTGCGCCCGGTTGCTTACCCATTGGATACCGCCGCAAGAGCTGGCCACGAAGATGTCGGTGTGGAATACATCGCATTCCATAGGGGCATCGATAGTTGCCATTCTGTGTGGCTATATCATGGGACACATGGGTCAAGATATGAGCGGAAATCCAGAGGTGGTGGCCAATGTTGCAGCCAATCTGGGCCTTGATACATCGAACAGCGAGCAGATGGCCAGTATCCTGGCATCGGCAGCCCACTACGAGGCATGGCGGTGGTGTTTCTGGATACCCGCCATGATAGCGTTTGCCGGAGCTGTGGGATTGTTCATCACCCTTCGCGACACACCGAAGTCGGTAGGTCTTGCCGAATTGCCCGGCACAGAGGTTTCGACCGAAGCCGGCGAGGGCACTGCCGACGAGTATAAGCAGCTGTTACGCCGCAAGGTGTTCTGCAATCCGTTGATATGGATACTTGGCGTGGCCAATTTCTTTGTTTACATAGTTCGGTTCTCAGTTCTCGACTGGGGTCCGACATTCCTGAAAGAAGCCCGCGGCCTGTCGCTGGCCAATGCCGGCTGGACAGTGGCTGTGTTTGAGATATTCGGTATCATAGGCATGCTTGTAGCCGGCTGGGCAACCGATAAATACTTCGGTGGCCGAGCCCATCGCACTTGTGTGCTGTGCATGGTGGGCGCGGCTCTGTTTATGGGCATCTTCTGGATGCTGCCCGCCACAGCGTCGCTTCCGGTGCTCATAGGGGTGCTTGCCATGGCCGGCTTCTTTATCTATGGGCCTCAGGCACTGATAGGCATTGCGGCAGCGAACCAGGCCACCAAGAAGGCAGCCGCCACAGCCAATGGATTGACCGGCATATTCGGCTATGCAAGCGTGTTTGTGTCGGGTCTTGGCGTAGGAGCCTTGGTTGACTATATCAACTCGGTAAGCCCAGGTCAAGGGTGGGACTGGGTGTTCCTGATGATGATAGGTATAGCTGTAGTGGGCGGACTGGTGTTCATGCTAATGTGGAATGCCCGCCGCGATGGCTATGATAACAGTATAGAACAACAATAACCCCTATTAATATCATGATAATCTACGATCAACACCTTGGGATTGCGTATAGCGATGACATCATTAATCGTCTGCGCCGATTGAAGCACATTGCCCTCGACATGGACGGAACCATATATAATGGAGCCACGCTGTTTCCGTTTACCGTTCATTTTCTGGAGCGGATGAAGCAGCTGGGCATAGGCTACTCGTTTTTAACCAACAATCCCACCAAAGGGGCGTCAGACTATGTGGCGCACCTGGCAAAGATGGGAGTGAATGCATGCGACGAGGAGTTCTACACATCGAGCCAGGCAACCATCGACTTCCTGAAGCTGCATCATCCCGAGTGCAAGCGATTGTTCATTGTCGGCACGCCGAGCATGATAGGCGAGTTTGAGGCTTCAGGGTTTGAATCGGTGGCCGATGATCCTAACGACGAACCCGATGCAGTATTGGTGGCGTTCGACACCACTCTTACCTATTCGCGGCTGTGCCGTGCAGCCTGGTGGATAAGCCGGGGCAAATATTATGTAGCCACCAACCCCGACCGCGTATGTCCCACCGACAAGCCTACTATACTGGTCGACTGTGGGTCGGTGTGCAGCTGTCTGGAGCATGCCACCGGCCGTCGCCCTGATATAGTGGTAGGAAAGCCCGACCCGCGCATGATGAACTGTATATGCGAGAAGTACGGGCTTGAGGCCGATGAGGTGGCGATGGCAGGCGACCGCATCTACACCGATATCCTGATGGCCCAGCGTGCCGGTGCGTTAAGCATCCTGGTGCTTTCGGGCGAGACCCAGATGGATGTGGTGGATGCAACCGACAAGAAGCCCGACATGGTTCTCGACGACCTGTCGGTGTTTCTCAATATATTGGAACAAGTGAGACAAGAAATCAAATAACAAAAACTTTAGGATTTATGAATATCAACAACAATGCATCTGCACAGCGTGAATACGATGTGATAATCATCGGCGGAGGAGCCACAGGAGCGGGAACAGCCCGCGACTGCGCATTGCGTGGGCTTAGTGTACTGCTGCTTGAGCGCTTCGATTTCACCGCGGGAGCCACAGGACGGAACCATGGACTGCTTCATAGCGGAGCCCGCTATGCCATGACCGACGGAGAATCGGCGGCTGAATGTATTAAAGAGAACATGATTCTAAAGAACATCGCCAACCACTGCGTGGAAGATACGTCGGGCCTGTTTGTCACTCTTCCGGAGGACGACATCACGTATCAGGCAAAGTTTATCGATGCA
>JBJEKE010000393.1:0-6729 GCA_051878475.1 Muribaculaceae bacterium
GGCTTGTAGTGCACAGCGACAACGCCGAAGCTTATGTGGTCGACGGCGCAAAAGGGTATATCGGCTACGAAGACCTTGGCGACAAACAGCTATATTCGAAAAAGTACAGTCATCAGACAGCCGATTTCGGCAAGATATATGTAGGTGCCGTGTGTGGCATGGGATTTGAAACCGCTGAATTCCGGGCAATCGACAATGTGGGCGGCACCAGCGGACATGTGCTTGGCATCAATGCCTACCGGCCGATGACCGATTATGAGTATTATTTCGGAACCGGTTGGAGCCGTAATCCGGCCACATCGTTCGCCTCGCTTGCCAATTGGCAGAACTATCTCGAGCAATTTGTCGAGCGGTTACGTAAACCATTGAAAATATCAGTTAAATAATGAAGACTACAGATGAAATCATCAGAGAAGCAGGGCTGCGAGTGACTCCGCAGCGCCGATTGGTGTACGAGACAATGTTGACACTCCGCCATGCCACAATCGACGACATTTCCTCTTTTGTGGCCGACAGGGATAGCCGGATAAATCTGTCGACGGTATATCGTATTGTAGAGACATTCTGCAATGCGCACTTGCTTACCATGGTGTTTCATCCATCTACCGGAAAATGTTTTTATGACATCACTGTTGCCGAGCATCACCACTTTTTTGACGGGGTGAAGGTGATTGATTTCAGCGACCCGCAGCTGAGTGGTATAATAAAGGATTATCTAAAGTCTTCGGGACGGTATTCTTCGCTCGATGTCGACAGAATCCAGGTGCAGATAACTGTAGGTGACAAATCGGAGCAGTAAAAGCCAATGAAATGGAAGCAGGGCGTATGCAGAAATGAATTGCATACGCCCTGCTGATATTGTTGACACTCGAGTAATCAGTCGGTGAGGATCACTGTCACACCGCGCGCAGCCTGTGCACCATACACAAGGGCCTGCTCGATATCGGCTGTCTTCGACGGACCGGATATGAACGTGCCGAACCCATAGTCGGAACGTTTTCCGTCGGGCATATCAACTTCCGGGAAGTTGATGTGTTCGTAGGCTTGATGCATATTGCTCACGATATTGGCTTTTGAAACCAGAATCACCAGATATTCGGCGCTGAAGCACATGGCACGCTCCTTCATAGTCTGAGGAATCCATACGCAGCCGTTTTCGGCGCAAGCCACCTCGCCGCGTATCACTCCCACGTCGGTGTGGTCGAGATCCTGCGCCTTTTCCACTGTGTCGGGGTTTAGCTGTGCGTTGATGCCTTCAATGTTGCTGGCTATATTGCGGGCATCGGGATAGGCTTTGCGTACAAGTTCGTTAATGTCATCGGAAGGTTTGGCCTCGATTAGGCGGGCACCTGCGATGGTGGTAGTGGTTTCGATAAACTGCGCCACCGGGTCGTCGTAGGTGATTGCCTCAAAGTCAAGGCTTGGCATGTCGTAAGTTTCGCGCGTGTGGGCGCGCAGCCGTTGAAATATTTCGTCTTTGCTGTTCATCACTTTTTGTTTTCGTTGGTTACTAATCCCTTTTTCCAAAGTTCGTGGAACGACGCCTTTGCCATCACCGGCATGGCATGCCCCTGGCACCAAGTGTTTAGCTTAATGTTGGTGAGGCATTCCGGCAGAAGGTTTACCATTGGAGCGCATCGGAGAGCCGAGGTGTAAAGGCTTGGGTGCTCAAACATTGCAGCCATACCCTTCGACATGAATTTCTTCATCGGGTCGGCGTTTCCGTGGCTGTCGAGCCCCTGACGCCATTTGTAGATTTGGGTTGAAAGGTCAACTTTCACGGGGCATACATTGTCGCACGAGCAGCAGAGCGAGCATGCGGAGCAGTTGCCGTAGTGCTCGGCAGGGTTGCGGAGCATGCCAAGATTTATTCCGATAGGGCCGGGAATGAAGTATGAGTAGGAATAACCTCCCGAACGGCGATACACCGGGCATGTGTTCATGCAGGCACCACAGCGCATGCATTTCAGTGTTTGCCAGTGGTCGGGATCGTTTAGGATGCTGCTTCGGCCGTTGTCGACGAGGATTATGTGCATCTCGCCGCCGGGGCGAGGCTTCCGGAAGTGCGAAGTGTAGACAGTGGTGGCTTGTCCGGTGCCGTGGCGCGCGAGAAGACGCTGGAATACCGCCATCGACTTGTAGTTGGGCACAAGTTTCTCGATGCCCATCGACACGATGTGCAGCTTGGGAATTGAAGTCGACATGTCTGCATTGCCTTCGTTGGTGCACACCACTATGTCGCCGGTTTCGGCGATTCCGAAGTTGGCTCCAGTCATGCCGCAGTCGGCAGTCATGAAGTTGTTTCGCAGGTGGTAGCGGGCGCAGCGAGTCAGGTAGGTTGGGTCGCTGAGGTCGTCGGGCACAGAATCGTCAACACCATATTGGCTTAGCGGGCTCACACCCTTGTTGCTGAAGCATTCGGCCACCTGTTCACGGGTTATATGGATAGCCGGCATCACAATGTGGCTTGGCGCGAGTTTCATTAGCTGGAGAATGCGTTCGCCGAGGTCGGTTTCCACTACGTCGATACCTTGCAGCTCAAGATGTTCGTTCAGATGGCACTCTTCGGTGAGCATCGATTTGCTCTTCACCACTTTCTTGACGTTATGGCTTTGGAGAATGTCGGAAACGATGCTGTTGTATTCAACGGCGTTCGATGCCCAATGAACGATTGCTCCGTTGCGTGTGGCAGCGGCTTCAAACTGCTCGAGATAGTCGGCCAGATGAGTGATGGTGTGTTTCTTTATCTGGCTGGCAGCTTCGCGCAGTTGTTCCCATTCGGGAATTCCTTTTGCCAAGGTGTCGCGCTTGGCTCGCACTCCCCAGAAAGTCTGGTCGTGACGACTTACGCGGTTAGCGTCGGCGTTGAACTGTGCCGCGCGTTTTGAATGGTCGGTACTCATAGTCCGCTTGCTAAAATTTCTACAACGTGAATAAATTTTATGTCGCCATTTCCGTCGATACGGCTGAACTTGCCTTTGTTCTTGGCTACAATACCCTGCATGTGCATAAGGCACGAAGAGTCGGGGCCTGTTATGAATTCGGCTCCGGTGGCAATGTGCCGTTGAATCTTGTCATGTCCCATGCGGGTTGAAACGGCGGTTTCCTCGATGCTGAACATACCGCCGAATCCGCAGCATTCGTCGACGCGTTCCGGCTCGAGAACCGTGATTCCGTCCACCAGTTGCAGGAGGTCCTTGATTTTGTTGAACTGAGGCACGTTGCGCTCGGATGGCGACGACAATCCCAGCTCGCGAACGCCGTGGCAGCTGTTGTGGAGGCTTATCTTGTGATTGAATGTGCACCAAGGCAGCTGGGCAGGCTTAACCACGTCGTGGATGAATTCCACCACGTCCATTGTGCGTTCGGCCGCCTGACATTCATGGCCAGCAATGCGCTTGTGGAACAGTCTCACATATGCAGAGCAGCTGGCTGAGGGGGCCACAACATAGTCGTAGGCACTGAAAATGTCGTTGTAATGCTCGACGAGTTTCTTTGAGTTGCCCTCGAATCCGGCATTTCCCATAGGCTGGCCACAGCACGTTTGGCGCTCGGGATATTCGACGTCGAGCCCAAGCTTCTTGAGCAGCTTGAATGTAGCCACGCCCACATTGGGGTAGAGGGCATCGACGTAGCATGGTACGAATAATCCTACTTTCATTTTCTTTTTAAATCAAGACGGTGTGCCTAACCGGGGTTGGTAGGGCACACCATCCTCATAATATTAATAATGTATTATTTAGTTTGCAGATAAGTTACATGGGTGCGCAGGTATTCTTCAACACCGTGCTTGCCGTCGGCGCCGCCGATACCGCTCTTCTTCACTCCGGCATGGAAGCCCTGGATTGCCTCGAAGTGGAAGCGGTTGATATAGGTCTCGCCGAATTCGAGTTCGCGTACACAACGAACGGCAGTGTTGAGGTCGTTGGTGAATACTGACGAAGCCAAGCCGTATTCGCAGTCGTTAGCCCAAGCAAGCACCTGGTCGATGTCTTCCCATTCGATAATCGGGAGCACCGGGCCGAATGTCTCTTCGTGAATGATGTCCATGTCCTGACGGCAGTTGTCGAGCAGGGTTGCAGCATAGAAGTAGCCCTTTTCGCCAACGCGATGACCGCCGCACAGCACCTTTGCGCCTTGAGCGATGGCATTAGCTACCTTGGCTTCAACGCTTTCGAGAGCGCGCTTTTCAACCAGCGGCCCCATGTCGATATCGTCGGCCGAGAATGGGTCGCCCACTTTTACGGCTTTGAATTTCTCGAGGAGTTTCTGGGTTAGGGCTTCCTTGATGTCCTTGTGCACGTAGAGGCGTTCGGCGTTGTTGCAAATCTGTCCGTTGTTGCCGATACGGCTGTCGAGAATGGCCTGTGCTGCAAGGTCGAGGTCGGCATCGGGGAATACGATAACCGGGGCCTTGCCACCGAGCTCGAGCGATACCTTGGTGATGTTGTTTGCAGCGGCTTTCATGATGCTTTCGCCTGCTCCCACTGAACCGGTGACGCTGACAATGTCGATTTTCGGACTGCCGGCCAATGCGTTGCCAACAACCGAGCCTTTACCGGTTACTACGTTGAACAGACCGGCCGGAAGGCCAACCTTGTCGACAACTTCGGCAAATACGGTGCAGTTTTCGGGAGTGAGCTGTGCCGGCTTGATGACGATTGAGCAACCGGCAATCAGAGCTGCTCCTGCTTTGCGTGCGATGAGGAAGAACGGGAAATTCCATGGAAGGATACCGGCTACCACACCAATAGGTTTCTTTGACAGCAGAATGGTCTCGCCGCGGTTGTCGCTTTGTATGATTTCGCCTTCGATGTGACGTGCAAACGTTGCCATATAGTCGAAATATCCGATTGTGGCATCCACTTCGATAGTTGCCCAGGTGCGGGTCTTGCCCTGCTCGCGCATTATGATTTCGATGAATTCATCGCGGCGCTCTTTCACGCCGGCGGCAATTTTCTTGAGATATTCGCCACGTTCAACGGCAGGCACTTTCTCCCATGCCTTTTGTGCGGCCTTTGCTGCGTCGAGGGCTTCTTCAACGTCTTCGATTGTTCCGTTTGGTTGGCGTGAGCACACTTCTTCGGTGGAGGGGTTGAGTACGTCGATCCATTCACGGGAACGGCTTTCTACAAACCGCCCGTTGATGTACATCTTAAGGTCTTTCATTGCTTTTTAGGTTTTAAGTTAATATATGATGTTGTTTGTTGCCCTGTTTGGGGGAGGCCGGAGATGACTTTTCCGTGCATTTTCCGACTTATTCACAAAAATAGTGAATTGGTTGGGGAAAATAAAAATTTTCGGCATATAATTATTGTGAAAAATGTCATAAATCAATGCGAAATCACACATAATTTATATTTAAACCATCATGGGACTGTAATGGACAATGCTTGAGCGGTTCGGCGGCGGGACGTGCGAGCCGATGCCGACTTTGTTCTGAAACCATGCTTTGAGCTGATGATGTCAGGAAAAAGACGGATGTGAAAAATATTTGAAATTATGGTTAAAAACATTTGGTTTTTAGGCTATTAGTTGCTAACTTTGCAACGCTTTTCGCTGGATAGTTCAGCCTCGTTGTCGCTAATCGATTGATTGAGAGATAATTGGGGCCGGATTTTACGGCGTAATGAAAATTGAGAAATATCGAATAAGTTAGTATTAATAAAAGCAAAAAAAAGAAACTAAGATGCCTACAATTCAGCAATTAGTAAGAAAAGGCCGAGTATCTTTGGAAGACAAGAGTAAGTCGCCTGCTTTGGATTCTTGCCCACAGCGCCGTGGCGTGTGCGTGAGAGTGTACACTACTACACCAAAGAAGCCTAACTCTGCAATGCGTAAAGTTGCTCGTGTAAGATTAACAAACGGCAAGGAGGTTAACTCCTACATTCCGGGCGAAGGTCACAATCTGCAGGAACACTCAATCGTGATGGTACGTGGTGGACGTGTAAAGGACCTTCCAGGTGTACGTTATCACATTGTACGCGGCACATTGGATACTGCCGGCGTAAACGGTCGTACACAGCGTCGCTCGAAATATGGTGCAAAGCGTCCTAAAGCCGGAGCTGCCAAGAAGAAATAATTCCTTTTCTTAAGAGAGAACAAAACAAAGTACAAAAAACTTAGTTTTTGATTCTATTGGATTGAAATTACGGTTGAGTAAATGGCATAAGAGTATGCCGTTGAAGAATGTAACAGCCAAGCGAACAAAAACGCAATTATTTTAAAGAAAAATGAGAAAGGCTAAGCCAAAAAAACGGGTAGTATTGCCAGATCCCGTATTCGGTGATGTAAGAGTTTCAAAATTCGTTAATCACCTTATGTATGACGGAAAGAAGAATACCTCATACACAATATTCTATACAGCACTTGAGACTGTAAAGGCAAAGATGCCAAACGAGGAGAAATCGGCTTTGGAAATTTGGGAAAAAGCCCTCGAGAACGTAACTCCTCAGGTGGAAGTTAAATCACGCCGTGTGGGCGGTGCAACTTTCCAGGTGCCGACGGAAATCCGTCCAGACCGTAAAGAGTCAATATCAATGAAAAATCTCATCAACTTCGCTCGCAAACGTGGTGGTAAGACAATGGCCGACAAACTCGCAGCCGAGATTGTTGACGCATACAACCAGCAGGGTGGTGCTTTCAAGCGTAAAGAAGATATGCACCGTATGGCAGAGGCTAACCGCGCATTTGCACATTTCAGATTTTAATTGATAAATAATTCAGACA
>JBJEKE010000394.1:0-1652 GCA_051878475.1 Muribaculaceae bacterium
CGCTTGAGCGACGACGATGCAAAGGCGGTGATTCTGAATCCTGCCGGTGCAGCGTGTATGGTCGACGGCAGTGGCAACGCAGCCGACGATATCATGCGCATGGAAATTGCCCATACCATCATTGCACAGGTGAAAGGTAACTGCGATGATTCGATAAGTTCGCTTATACTTTCGCTGGTGTGCTTCGAACTCTACAACCGCGGTAATGGACGCATTGCGCTGGCCGATGCAAAACGGTATGGCTCGAACGGCAACTTCCTTCGCACTTTTTATCGCAATCTGGCGACAGATATGCCAAAGCAGTTGCGCAAGACGATAGAAACGAAACTTATCGACGAAAACAACGGGCGGCGTAAGTCGGTGTACGTCGATGACATAGCCGACATTAAGGGCTGGGAGACATATAAGGATGGGGCAAAACGAATTCTCCAGCAGTCGGCAGGCAAAGTGGAACTTGTCCACGACATGCTCGGCCGTGCTGTGTTCGAAGAGGTCCAGCTTCGTCGCAAATCCCGCTCTCGCGCAATACTGTTCGGTATATTTTGTGCCGTGTTGTTGGCTATGCTTGGCATCACTGCACTGGGAACTGCCTATAACCTTCCATTTGCCATACCATCGCAAGCAAAGTCGAATTTTTCGCAGAAACAATTTACTGATAAAGAATATGTTACGAATTATTTAGGAGAAGAACTAACTGTTGCAAATCGTCGGTCTAATGTAGATTTTTGTAAAAGATTGCGACACATCACTGTGGCCAAAACTGTTGATTCTTTATATGTAGGTTCTTGTAGTTCTCTCGAAATCATTGATTTTGAAGGAGATTCTCTATCGTCAATTGATATTATAGATTGTAAATCGTTGAATTATCTCAGATTGCCGAGGGTTGTTGACAAATTGTATGTTCCAGACCGAACTTATGCACATTCAGGCAACTCAAATTTGTGGTATATAATTACTGATACTTGCAATTTGCGATTGTTTAAAAATTTATTATGGAATGGTAATGAATTTGTGCAATCTGGAAATTCCGAGTTATGCGATAATCCGTCAGAGCATTTGAACCATGAGATGAGCAATATCGTTAGGGTGTGCTATAACGATACTGCTTACGACAAAGCTATAATGATTGACAATATCATTTTCAGCAGCGACACGTCAAGGGTGTTGGGCTACCACAATCCTGTGCCGGAGGTCGTTGATTTTTCTCACTTAAAGAGGATATCCGGCATTGAAAGATTGAGAGGTTGTTCTCATATGAGAAAGCTGATAGTTGGTAATACTAAAAGATGGGTTAATAATAATGCTGTAAATATTGATGTTGATACTTTAGAGTTCAACGATGTCCCATATTGCACATATTGTTTCACGAATCCTAAAACAACAGTTGTTGTCAATGATTCCACGGCGACTAAAGAAGATGGCGTGATTAAAACATCAAATGGAGATGTAATCCTGTCGTCTGAATTCAAAGGGAAGTATTATGAAAATGTCAGAAATGATTCAGTTACAGATATTTTAGGACATGGATTCAGTATTTCTATTGAACGCAGAGCAGAAGGCTGCTTTTGCAGTAATTGGGATGTCAAGAATTACGATGAATTGTTCGATGCGGTTCCGGAACTGCCTGATTATGCTAAAGAATGCGTTAGATA
>JBJEKE010000395.1:0-6694 GCA_051878475.1 Muribaculaceae bacterium
CGTAATCAGCCCAAGCCGGTAGCTACGGGCTTCACACAGCAATATGCCAAGGATGTGCTTTCCAATTTCTATGTTGAGAGTTTTGTTGACAAATACCCGTTGAAATATTTCTCAGGCGAGGGCATCCGCACCGCCAAGTGTGAGCTGTCAGGCGAATATCAGATTGGGTTTGTCGGTCGTTCGTTGCTCAATGCATTCAATGCCTTGGAATATGCCGAGGCAAATAAACGTGTCGATATTGAGCGCAATGCCCGTGCTGTTATCGACAGCCATATCACCAACGGTTTTTCGGCATCTGGCCTGTTCTACGAAAGCGGCAATCTGTCGCGCGGTGAGTTCTATCCGGTTCTGAGTATACGCCGACAGTCGGAAGGCGCTTATGCGTTGCTGTACTATCTCGACTACGAGAAGCGTCGCGGTCGCAAGCATGCCGATGTTGAGAAGGCAGTGCGCACAGTGCTCGATGCGTTGCTGACCTTCCAGCGCGCCGATGGCAGTTTCCCTCGCAAATTCAATGCCGACGGCAAGGTGGTTGATGCCTCGGGCGGCAGCACTCCTGCCGTTACTGTTCCATTGGTTATGGCATACCGCTATTTCGGTGAAGCCAAGTATCTGGAGAGCGCAAAGCTTACGTTGGGATATCTGGAACGTGAGATAATTGACAAAGCCGATTATTTCTCGTCGACTCTCGACGCTAACTGCGAGGACAAGGAGGCAGCACTTGCAGCTGCCACTGCCACCTACTATATGACGTTCGTAACCAAGGGCGAAGAGCGTGCCCACTATGTGGCACAATGCTTGAAATCCACTTATTTCTGTCTGTCGTGGTATTATACCTGGGATGTCCCGTTCGCACAAGGCCAGATGCTCGGCGACCTCGGATTCCATTCGCGCGGCTGGGGAAATGTGTCGGTTGAGAACAACCATATCGACGTGTTTGTGTTTGAGTTTGCATCTATCCTCGATTTCCTGAAGGTAGAAACCGGAGAAACCCGTTTTGCCGATTTCGCCGAGGTTATCCGTACCTCGATGCTGCAATTGTTGCCGTTCGAAGGTCATATGTGTGGCATCGCCAAGGCTGGCTATTACCCAGAAGTGGTACAGCACACCACATGGGACTATGGCCGCAACGGCAAGGGATTCTACAACAACATCTTTGCTCCGGGATGGACTGTTCCATCGTTGTGGCAGATGATGAGCCCCGAGCGTGTGCCCGGATTCTTCAGCGAAACCAAGAAACGCCACAAATAAAATATCGACGCTGATATACAATTGCAGGAGCATTGCATCATTGCCGTGCTCCTGTGTTGTAACATTTCAGTAACATTTTGTATCTGCGTTGCCTGATGGTGCAGAAAATGCATATCTTTGACAATCAGAAAAAGGAATACCATTCCCCCCCTATTTAAATTAAAAGACATGCAACGTAGAGATTTTCTTAAGTCGGCCGGGCTGGCATTCGGCTCGCTGTTATTGCCAAAAATTAGTATCGCCCAGTCAGTCAATACTCCAACCACTAAATATGTGCTCAGTAATGGAATTGCCTTGCCCGGAGAGTGGCCACCGCATCGTGAAATGGCTTTTGAACCGATGCCGGTGCCATATCTCGACAATATCCCCGATGTTATTCCGATTGATTGTGGCCGCCAGCTGTTTGTCGACAAGTTCTTGATTCACGACACAAATCTGCGGCGAACGGCACATAAGCCACGAAAGTCGGCATTGAATCCGGTACTCAAGCCGGAAACTCCCGACGAACTCGATGGAATGAACCATATACCCGGCGCAACGGCCAAGGATGGCGGAGTGTGGTGGGACCCGCAAGATGGAATTTTCAAGATGTGGTACGAGGCCGGTTGGCTGAATCATATGGCTTATGCCACCAGCCTCGATGGAATACACTGGACACGGCCTGATTTGGGTATCGTGCCCGGCACGAATCTAATTGTGCCCGATATCGTGGCCGATTCGTCAACCGTATGGCTCGACCATTTCACCGACCAAGCCGACCAACGCTTCAAGATGTTTCTCCGTTCGCCAAATGGAGTTCCGGGAATCGAGCGACGCTTCCTTACCGGTAACTGCATGGTATCGGCCGACGGTATCCATTGGAGTGCACCTGTTGAGACCGGGAAATGCGGCGACCGAAGCACCATCTTCTATAATCCGTTTACCCGCAAATGGGTGTACAGCATTCGAAATACGGGCGATGTTGAGAAATGCCCGGTGGGACGCTGTCGTATGTACCACGAGAGCGATGATTTTATGCAGGGCGCGCACTGGGACTATAACCAGCTCGGATTCTGGATTGGGGCCGATTATCTCGACCAGCCCGACCCTTATATCGGCGACCGCCCGCAATTGTACAATCTCTCGGCAACTCCTTACGAAAGCATTATGGTGGCATTGCCTCAGATTCATCTCGGTCCGAAAAACGAACTGTGCAAAGCAATGGGGGTGCCAAAGATTACCGAACTGAAAGTGGCCTATAGCCGCGACGGTTATAGCTGGGACCGAACCGACCGCGATGTGTTTATTGCTGCGGAGCGCAAATCCGGTGCGTGGGACCGTGGCTATGTGCAGAGTGTGGGCGGCATTTGCAATATCGTGGGAGATGAACTTTGGTTTTACTATATTGGATTCAGTGGATGTGAACAGCTAAAAGGCAAAGAATATGGCCAGAATGGTATGCATTATAATGGGTGCACCGGGATTGCCGCATTGCGACGCGACGGCTTCGTATCGCTCGATGCGGGCAACGATGGAGGTGTGGTGACCACACGAAAAGTTCGCTTCTCGGGTAAGCATTTGTTTGTGAATGTGAATTGTCCCCATGGCCAATTGCGAACTGAAGTGCTCGATGCCGATGGCAGGATAATCAGTGGCTTCTCGGCCGATGAGAGCAAGCCGGTAAGTGCCGATTCAACCATAGTGCAAGTGAAGTGGCGACACGCCCGCCTTGAGTCGCTTGCCGGACAGATTGTGCGGTTCCGTTTCCACCTAACCAGTGGCGAACTCTATTCCTTCTGGGTGAGCGGCAGCGAGAACGGTGAGAGTGGTGGATACACTGCCGCCGGTGGTCCCGGCTTCACCGGAGGCATCGACACCGAGGGCCTTAGAGCCTATAAAGCCGCAAAGAATTGCGTTAAGTTACTGTAAACAAAAAGTGGGCTGCCTTGGATAATAATCGAGGCAGCCCGCTATTTATAGCATATACACGTCATTTTACGGTTATGTCGATTGTTTTGTCGGGGAGCCCTGGAGTGCTTATGGTAAGTGTTGCAATGCCGGGTTCGATGGCTTCAACCGACACTACCAATTGCCCATGGAACAGTTTCATGGTAGGCTCGACGAACGATTCCACAGAAGTGGCATCGCCGTTGCAAACGGTTTTAAACCGAGCAGCTCCGCTGACTTTGAACGACATCCGGTTGTCGGCGTCGGGGCAGAGTGTGCCGTTGGCATCAGCTATGCTTACAGTGATGAATGCCAAATCGCCGTTTGGTGCAATGGTATGACGGTCGGCCTCGGCAACGATGGTGGCCGGTGCGCCGGCAGTGCGCATTGTCGCAGTTCCCGCTTCATGGCCCGCTTCGTCGTATACCACTACCTTGATTTCGCCCGGCTCGTATATCACGTTGTTCCAGCGCAGACGGTAACGGTCGAGGATGCTGTCGCAGAGTATGTGTTTCCACATGTCGTGAGCCAGCTGGCTGCAGTTGGTTTTGCGTATGCGGCCCTGGCTCTTGCCGTTAACGAAGAGTTCAGCCTCCGGATAGTTAGTGTAGCAATACACCGGAGTAATTTTGCCTTCGCGCCCGGGCCAAGTCCAGTGCGGGAGCAGATGAATAGTGGCATCGTCGGTTCTCCACTGCGAGCGATACAGATAGTATCGGTCCTTAGGCAGCCCGGCAAGGTCGCAAATACCGAAGTAGCTTGAGCGGCTTGGCCAGAAGTCGTCGTAGGGCGAAGGTTCGCCGAGATAGTCGAATCCGGTCCACACGAATTGGCCTATGTCCCATTTGCGGTCGTCGCACATCAGGAAATCGTCGTCGGGCAAATTGCACCACCATCCGAAGTCGACATCGTACGATGAGCATTGGCCGTCGGTGTGGACGCTTTCGTAGTTAATCTCAACAGGAAACTTATACACACCGCGCGAGCTGAATGTTGATGCCGTTTCTGTCCCAAGGAGAAATCCTTGTGGCACTTTTGTGATATTGCTGTCGAATTTGTACAATCGATAGTTGAAACCGGGGATGTCCATCACTTGAGGGACCCCAACGGCAAGAGCCTCCTCGGCACGGTCGTTGCCTTGGGTAACGGGGCGAGTGGGGTCGAGTTTGTGGCAAAGGTTTTGCAGGCGAATCGACACTCCCAGCCCTCCTTTCAAGTCGTTTTGCTCCGGAATTTCGTTGCCGATGCTCCACATCACAATGCTTGGGTGGTTTCTGTGGTTAAGGATTAGGCTTGTGAGGTCGCGTTCGCCCCATTCGTTGAAGAATCGGGCATATCCGTTCTTGCATTTGGGATATTCCCACATGTCGAAACTTTCGGCCATAACCATCATGCCCATCGAGTCGCATACCTCCATTTGCATGGTCGATGGAATGTTGTGTGCGGTGCGGATGGCATCGCATCCCATCTCCTTGAGAATCCGCACTTGGCGAATGAGTGCAGCCTTGTTGACGGCAGCTCCAAGCGGGCCAAGATCGTGATGGAGACATACTCCCTTAAACTTGCGCGATACACCGTTCAGCCTGAACCCATTCTCGGCATCGACGCTGATGGTGCGGATGCCCAGACGTTGTGATGTTTCGTCGACAAGTTTTTTCCCGTTGTGGATTTTTGTCACGAGAGTGTAGAGCTGTGGGGTTTCCGGCGACCACAGTTTAGGGTTCTTTACCATCAACCGGCTTATGTTTTGGCCGGTCACGTCGAGAGTGGCCTTTTGGGCAATGGCAACAGCGTTGCCATTGCTGTCGATAATAGATAAGTCGGCAGTGAGGTTTTGGGTTGGGTTCATCACTTTGGTGCATACTTCAATGCAAGCCATGGTGGAATCGGCATCGATGGTGCGGATGTAGCCTTGCCAATTGTCGATGAACGACGAATTGGATAAGGTGAGTGTAACCGGGCGGTATATACCGGCACCGGGATACCATCGGGTGCTTTCCTCAACATTGGTGAGATGCACTTCGATAAGATTATCACCGGGAACTACAAACTTGGTTATGTCGATGCGTTCCGGGCTGTAGCCATACACCCATCGGCCGGCCTCTTTGCCGTTTACTTTCACCACCGGTTCGCTCATTGCCCCGTCAAACATCAGTTCGGCATGACCATAACCTGCCGGGATGTTGATTGTGGTGCGATAGAATCCTTCGCCAATCCAAGGCAAAGCTCCGGTGCGGCCGGTTTTCTCGGTGGCAATGGTTTCGCCGTTCTGTACTATAGCCACGCATTGCATGTCGTTGTGCTTGTCGAACGGACCGGCAATGGCCCAATCGTGGGGTACAGTTACCTGTTCCCACGATTTGCCGTCGTGAGAGAATTCCCAACTGTTGACGTAGGAGGTTTGCCTGATGGCTGCATTACTGGCAAAAGCAGTGGCAATGAGGGCCAACGAAAGCAATAATTTTGTCATAATCGTGCTGAAGAAGGGGGACAATATATTGTTATTTCTTCGGCTTCTTAACCTTCTTGACGCCTTCGAAAGTCATTTTCACCGGTTTGATGAATCCGTTGCTGTCGAATTCCATGCGGTCGATGCAAGTCACACGGTAGTTTCCGTCGGTTTCGCCGAGCGGACGGCGGTGATACACAATGTACCATTCGTCTTTGCCGGGAATCTTTATTACAGAGTGGTGACCAGCACCGGTAGCCACGTTAGGGTCTTGCTGAAGGATTTTGCCAACACGATTAAACGGGCCGAAAGGAGAGTCGCTGATTGCGTAGGCCACGCAGTAGTTAGGGCCGGTCCATCCGCCTTCGCTCCACATGAAGTAGTATTTGCCGTTCCTTTTGAACATGAACGGACCTTCAACATAATTGTCGGGCGTGACTTCGCGATACATAGTGCCGTCGTCGAAAGGTACGAGACTGAGCAGGTCGTCGGCGAGACGAACCACATTGCAGTGGCGCCAACCGCCGTAATACATATAATATGTGCCATCGTCGTCGCGGAACACAAACTGGTCGATAGGCTGTGCACCGTTTACGATGTTGCCAATAAGCGGTTTGCCAAGAGCATCGATGTATGGTCCTTCGGGACGGTCGGCAGTTGCAACGCCGATACCGCCGATTTCGCCTTCATGCACATCGTTGGCACCGAAGAACAGATAGTATTTGTTGTCTTTCTTAACGATTGCAGGAGCCCACATTGCGCGTCGAGCCCAACTGACGTTTGCTTTGTCAAGTACACGTGGATGCTTGGTCCAGTTCACCAAATCAGGCGAAGAGAAGGCGTCCATGAATGTCTGCTCGTCGAAAGGAGCGGAGTAGGTGGGGAAAATCCAGAATTTGCCGTCCATTACAGTACCTTCGGGGTCGGCATACCAGCCAGGAAACACCGGGTTGCCGCTTGTCGTTTTGCCCTTGGCCGGTGTTATGCCCGCAATCAAAGCCAAGAGTGTGATTGATAAGATTATTCGTTTCATATTATTTGAGTTTTAATGATTATTTCTTTTCGATG
>JBJEKE010000396.1:0-1647 GCA_051878475.1 Muribaculaceae bacterium
CCGAACATAAAGCCAACATCGGCATGGAACCTCGACCTTTCGGCCGACTATTACTTCAGGAGTGTGGGCATGGTGAGCCTTGGCCTATTCTACAAGGACATCAAGAACGTGAACGTTGAAACCCTCGGATACTACACCGGCGAAGAACTTGGGCTGAAGGGCAACACCGAAACATTTGAGGTGACACAAAACATGAATGCCTACGATGCACGCGTGGTTGGCGCCGAAGTAGCCTACCAACGCGATTTCGGGTTCATTGCCTCGAGCCTCCGCTGCTTAGGATTCTACGGCAACTACACCTACACCCACAGCACCACTCGCAACTACAACCAGCGCTTGGGCATCAAGGACGGCGACAATGTCACCATGGCCGGATCGCCCGAACACACCGCCAATGCTTCGCTCTTCTTCGAAAAAGCCGGATTTAATGTGCGCCTGTCGTATAACTATGCTTCAAGCTTCATCGACATGATGAATACCGGAAGCCGTGAGCTCGACCGATACTACGACCACG
This sequence comes from Muribaculaceae bacterium, assembly GCA_051878475.1. Taxonomy (GTDB): domain Bacteria; phylum Bacteroidota; class Bacteroidia; order Bacteroidales; family Muribaculaceae; genus SFRY01. The sequence continues at coordinate 515 of JBJEKE010000396.1, forward strand.
TGGGATACCTCGACATCAACGCCAGCTACACTTGGGGCAGAAAGACAAAATTCACTATCTTTGCCGATGCCACCAACCTGCTCAACCAGCCACTGCGTTACTATCAAGGCAACTCCGAGCGCACCATGCAGGTGGAATACTACGGTGTGAAATTAAATGCCGGTATAAAGATTAACTTATAAAACTATGCACAATATGAAATTCTCAGTGAACACCATGAAGACATCTCCCCGATTCATTATGTATGTGTTGCTTCTGGCTGTGGCAGCCCTCTACGCCACTGCCCAGGACGCAACATCCTGGAAAAGCCTAAAGGCCGACATAAATCTGTTCATCGCCAACGACCTCGGCCGTAACGGATACTACGACCAGCGCCCCATAGCCGAACTGATGGGTAACATGGCTGAAACTATCGGACCGGAATGCATTGTGGCTGCCGGCGATGTGCATCACTTCAACGGTGTGGCCTCTGTAGACGACCCACTCTGGACTTCAAACTACGAATCAATCTACACTCATCCTGAACTGATGATTGAATGGCTCCCGATTCTCGGGAACCACGAATATCGCGGCAACACAGCTGCCGTGCTCGATTATGCCCATCGCAGCCGCCGCTGGGCTATGCCGGCTCGCTACTACTGCCATGTGTTAGCCGACAATGGCGTAAGCGTCCGCCTGGTGATGATTGACACCACTCCGCTTATCGACAAATACCGCTCCGACTCCATTGGATATCCCGACGCTTGCCGACAGGATATGGAGGCTCAGCTGAAATGGCTCGATGAAACTCTGAAAAATGCAAAGGAGGAATGGGTGATTGTGGTTGGACACCATCCTATAGTGGCCCAGACACCGAAGGCCGACAGTGAGCGCGCCGACTTGCAGAGCAGGCTACTCCCCGTGATTCGCCGATACGGAAACGTCGACATGTATGTGTGCGGACACATCCACAACTTCCAGCACCTTAAATCGGGCAACGACGGCATCGACTATGTGGTAAACTCCGCCGGAGCACTGGCTCGCAAGGTGAAAGCCATCGACGGCACTCTGTTCTGCTCGCCCGAACCGGGATTCGCCATTGTAGCTGCATCGAAGAAAGCGTTGAATCTGTATATGATTGACAAGAACGGAAA
>JBJEKE010000397.1:0-1641 GCA_051878475.1 Muribaculaceae bacterium
TATGCAAGCAATTCAATAACTCTTGATAAACTTGATTTGAGCGAGGATGATAAAACACTGTCGTGCTTTACAATCACTACACTTTTCCTTAAAAAGTGTGCAATTTATCTACGGCCAATGAATAAAATTGTTATTTTTGTGGCATATAGTTTTTTTAAAGTCGAATCATTACAATGAAAATAGGAATTATCGGAGCCGGCAACATGGGCGGTTCAATTGCCCGCGGATTAGCTTTCAGCGGCATAATACCCCAAAGCGACATAACAGTGTGCGACCCTACCGAGGCCGTACTCAACTCAATAAAAAGCCAATACCCGCAAGTTAACGTAAGCACCAACAATGCCGACGCTGTGGCTCAGACCGACATTGTAGTGGTGGCAGTAAAGCCATGGCTGCTCGACGGAGTAATGGCTGCGCTCAACGGCAAGTTCGATTTCTCGCGACAGATTCTTGTATCGGTGGTAGCCGGTGCCACATTGCAACATCTGGCTTCGTTTGCCGGCGAAGGCTGCGAAAGCCCGGCTGTGTTCCGCCTGATACCCAACATAGCCATCTCAGTGCGCCAGAGCATGACTTTCATTGCCCATCAAGGCGCCACACCCGAGCAGGTGGGCATGGTATGCGGCCTGTTCGACGCCTTAGGCTCGACGATGATTATCGAGGAACGCATAATGGGGGCCTGCACAGCTGTATCGTCGTGCGGCATTGCTTACGTGATGCGATACATCCGCGCTGCGTGTGAGGGAGGTGTGGAGCTCGGCCTTTATCCCGGACAGGCGCGTGACATAATGCTACAGACCATGAAGGGTGCCATGAGCTTGCTCGAAGCCACCGGCAACAATCCGGAGGTGGAAATCGACAAGGTAACCACTCCGGGTGGAATCACCATCAAAGGCCTCAACGCCATGGAGGCCAACGGTTTCACCAACGCCGTAATCGAAGGCCTCAAGGCTTCATGCAAATAATCAGAATAAGATAATACATTATATAATATATATGTCGGTCAACAAAGTAATTCTTCTGGGCAACGTGGGCAAAGACCCTGAGGTGCGATATCCGCAGCCAGGGCAAGCCGTGGCATCGTTCACTCTTGCCACCAACGAACGCGGCTACACCACCGGCCAGGGCGTGCAAGTGCCCGAACGCACCGAGTGGCACAACATTGTAGTATGGGGCAAGAATGCCGAAATAGCCGAGCGATACATACGCAAAGGCTCGCCGCTGTACATCGAAGGGAAACTCCGTACCCGCGTGTGGGAGGACCGTAACCAAATTAAGCGCACAGTCACCGAAATATATGCCGATGTGGTGGAATTAGTGGGCCGACGCCAAGAATCCCAACCATGATGCGATTAGCTATATCATTAATTACCTCTTTATTGTGCCTGTCGGTATTTGCCGACGACGGGTTCACAAAGATTGTGCTACACATGGTCAACGGCTCAACCTATGAGTTGCGCCTCGACAACTCCATGACCATCGACACTGCCGACGGCATGCTTTGTTTCTCGAGCCGGCACACCTCCTACTCTATCAGCCAGGACGACATCGAGCTGATGACTTTCGGCACAGGCGAGGTATCGGGCATCGGCTCAGCAAACAGTGATGAACGGCCACTGCTGATTATCGGCAACCGCTCTA
>JBJEKE010000398.1:0-6647 GCA_051878475.1 Muribaculaceae bacterium
AACCTATATAGCCAATCACGGTAACCCTCTCACCAAGCATTATGGCCGATGCCGCCAACGTGATTATCGGCCCAAGATACAGGAAATTCGACGATTTCACTGCACCAATGCACTTCACCAGCCAGTTCCAAATAAGGAAAGCGCTCATCGATGCACCTAACCCAAGAAACACCAGATTGAATATTACCCAACCATCGGAAAACACCGATGCACTGATATCGGAATGAAGCATAAAAGCAAATGGTATGCTAGTGACTATGCCATAGAAAAACACCTTTCGGGTGACCACTATTGTTGAATATCGATGAGTCTTGACAAACAGCAAAGCCACAGAATATATGGCCCAGCTAAGAGCAGCCAACAGCGACAGCAAATCGCCCAAAGGGCTTATCCGTATCTGAAAACTTGAATTATAGATTACAAACGCCACGCCGATGAAGGCCGTAACAGAGCCAATCACCAGAGCACGCGATATCCGCTCTTTCCGCATCACAACTGCCGACAACAATGCCGTGAGCAGCGGCGAAATGGTAACAATCAGCCCAACATTCGACACCAAAGTATGATTCAAAGCGGCATTCTCGGTGATGAAATAAAGCGAACCGCCGGTAAGTCCACAAAACAGGAACAGCAGCTCATCGTGCCAGTTGGTGATACCAAAATTATTGCGGCTTACCGCCAGCATGCAGCAATAAGCAATTCCGAAGCGGATGATATATATTTGCGATGCATTGAGCCCAGCCACAAGCAGATATTTTGTGGAAATAAACGAAACGCCCCACATAAGTTCCATCAGCAGAGCCAGACCCACTAAGCCAAATGTGATTCTTTGATTCATAATTGCCTATAATCATAGCCATAGCATATGGCCACACCGATTACGGCTGCAAAGATAATGGAAAGTTGGCGCATGCACCTTAGCCGACAAAGTTTTTTTCGTCGAAAAACAGGATACTCCGATGATAAATTGTGGCTCGTTTGTTTTGAATCGAAGATTTGAAGAGTTATCTTTGCATAAGACAAAGAACGACGGACAAACACTTAACAGATGCTTGACGAAAAGGTAAAGACAAATGCCTTTGAACGCTTTACGGAGTATTTGCGTCAGCGCAAACTGCGCAACACACCGGAGCGGTCGACGATTCTCGGCAAAATACTGTCAATCGACGACCATTTCGACGTCGACTCCCTTTACCTGTCGTTGGAAAAGGACACATATCATGTGAGCAGAGCCACAGTTTACAACACTGTGAATCTGCTGTGTGAATGCGGCATTCTGCGAAAACTGCAATTCGGCGACCAGCAGGCCCAATACGAGAAACTGCTGAGCAAAGCCAATCATCACCACCTTATCTGCACCGAATGCGGAAAGATCAAGGATGTGAAAGACCCCGAATTCGTTTCGTACATGAACTCGAAGAAATACAACGCATTCACCATATCGTACTTTTCATTTTACGTTTATGGCATCTGCAACAACTGTTTGCGCCGGCTAAAACAATCGAAAACAAATAAATAAAACCTATAACAGAAATATTATTATGAAAATTGATGTTCTTCTCGGATTGCAATGGGGCGATGAAGGTAAAGGCAAAGTGGTCGACGTGTTGACACCTCGCTACGACGTAGTGGCACGGTTTCAGGGTGGACCTAACGCCGGACATACTCTTGAATTTGAAGGCAAGAAATATGTGCTCCGCTCTATTCCATCGGGAATATTCCAGCATGGGCAGGTCAACATCATCGGTAATGGTGTGGTTCTTGACCCGGTATTGTTTAGAGAAGAAGCCGAATCGCTCGAGGAAAGCGGTGTCGACATTAAACATATACTGAAAATCTCAAAGAAAGCCCATCTGATTATGCCCACCCACAGGCTTCTCGATGCCGCTTACGAGCGGCTCAAAGGCGACGCCAAGATTGGAACCACCGGCAAAGGTATCGGCCCGACATACACCGACAAGACCAGCCGTAACGGTCTGAGAATAGGCGACACACTGCTCGACTTCGAGAACCGCTATGCTGCCGCAAAGAAACGCCACATCGAACTTCTGAAGGCACTTACCGGCGAAAACCCCGACATTGCTGAGGCTGAAGCCAAATGGCTCGACGCTGTTAAATATCTGCAGCAATACGAACTTATCGACAGCGAGCACTACGTTAACAAGCTGCTCGCCCAAGGCAAGAGCATACTGTGCGAAGGCGCCCAAGGCAGCCTGCTCGACGTTGATTTCGGCTCATATCCGTTCGTAACATCATCAAACACCATATGCGCAGGCGCATGTACCGGCCTCGGCGTTGCCCCAAACAAGATTGGCGACGTTTTCGGCATCTTCAAAGCCTACTGCACCCGCGTGGGCAGCGGACCGTTCCCCACTGAGCTGCACGACGAAACCGGAAAGAAAATCCGCGACCTCGGCCACGAATATGGCGCCGTAACCGGACGCGAACGCCGATGCGGATGGGTTGACCTTGTGGCTCTACGCTACACTATCATGCTAAATGGCGTCACTCAGTTGATAATGATGAAGAGCGACGTGCTCGACAGCTTCGACACTATCAAAGCTTGTGTGGCTTACGACATCGATGGCACCACTACCACCGATTTCCCATACTCCATCGAGAACAATCTTATCCCTATTTACAAAGAGCTTCCCGGATGGAAAACCGACATGACAACAATAAAGAGCGAAGATGAATTCCCGGAAAATTTCAAGAACTACATCGCATTCCTGGAAAAAGAGCTAAACGTGCCCATAACAATTGTTTCTGTTGGTCCCGACCGCGAGCAAACCATAATTCGCAAATAATCAATCATTAGAAAAATGGCACGAGTAAAACCATTCCGAGGCTTACGTCCTCCAAAAGAATTAATCACTGAGGTAGCATCACGTCCTTACGATGTACTCAGTTCGGAAGAAGCACGCAACGAATGTGCCGGTAACGAGAAATCGCTTTACCACATCATCAAACCTGAAATCGACTTTGAACCAGGTACCGACGAACACGACCCGAAGGTATACGACAAAGCAGTGGCCAACTTCCGCAAATTCCAGGAAAAAGGCTGGCTTGTCCAGGACCCGCAGGAAAACTACTACATCTACGCCCAAACAATGGAAGGGCGCACCCAGTACGGCATTGTCGTGGCTGCTTACGTTGACGACTATATGAGCGGACGCATCAAGAAGCATGAGCTGACCCGTCGCGACAAAGAAGAGGACCGCATGAAACATGTGCGCATCAACAATGCCAACATCGAACCGGTGTTCTTCGCTTTCCCCGACAATCCCGCCCTCGAGGATATTATCAAGACCGTAACCAAAGAAAAACCGGAATACGACTTCGTCGCTCCCGACGGTTTCGGGCATCATTTCTGGGTTATCAGCGACAAAACGATGATTGGCACCATCACAAAGTTGTTTGACGAAATTCCATATCTCTATATCGCCGACGGACATCATCGCACAGCTGCCGCCGCCTTGGTGGGCAACGAAAAGGCCAAAGCCAACCCGCACCACACAGGCAACGAAGAATACAACTTCTTCCTGGCCGTCTGCTTCCCAGAATCGCATCTTAAGATTATCGACTATAACCGTGTGGTCAAGGACCTCAACGGCCTCAGCGAGAATGATTTCATCAAGGCTATTGAGAAGAATTTCACAGTGGAATGCAAAGGCACCGAAATATATCATCCGGCTTGCCTGCACAACTTCTCGATGTATATTGGCGGAAAATGGTACTCACTCACAGCTAAAGAAGGCACATATAACGATGCCGACCCAATCGGTGTGCTCGACGTAACAATCTCGTCCGACCTCATCCTCCGCGACATCCTCGGTATTACCGACCTGCGAAGCGACAAACGCATTGACTTTGTTGGCGGTATCCGCGGACTTGGCGAACTGAAGCGCAGAGTCGACAGTGGCGAAATGGTTGTAGCATTGGCACTCTATCCTGTGAGCATGAAACAACTCATCAATATTGCCGACACCGGCAACATCATGCCTCCCAAGACCACTTGGTTTGAGCCAAAACTCCGTTCGGGCCTTGTAATTCACAAACTCGACGATTAATCGCAATCAACTATCACGCAGGCGGCGATGGACATTGGTGTCCATCGCCGCCGTGCTTATCTAATAGGTGCGCAAAGGCGCAAAGAATGCGTCGGGGAAATGCTCAAGCTTATAATTATCACGAGTGCCGACAATGGTTATGATATCGAACTGAATATCGATATCCAAATCATAGTAATTGACATATGCATTTGCTGCCCTGACAAGATTGTGCTGCTTCTTTACATCGACAGCCATCAGAGGGTCGACAAAGTCGTCGGAACGGGTCTTGACTTCAACAATTACAAGTCGGCGGTTGATTTCGGCAACAATGTCGATTTCCACCTTGTCGCAACGCCAATCGGTTTCCCTTATGGTGTATCCCTTGGTTATAAGATATTCTGTGGCCACTTGTTCGCCCCAACTACCGGTATCGTTATGCTGTGCCATAATGCATTTCCTTTATTTACATCCATTATCGTAAAGGTAGCGAAAATTCGGGAAATGGGATCATCAATGATTGCAATATGAAGCTAAAAACGCAAAATAAGCCGTATCGATTGATATTAATATATTTTAAGAAATTCATATCCCTAATTATTGAAAATAATTTTTAACTTTGCATTGCAAAAGCGAAACGGTGATTTAGTGTAGCGGTTAGCACGCCACCCTCTCACGGTGGAAACCCGGGTTCGAGTCCCGGATTCACTACTTCAAAGCGACCAATCGGCAAACGATTGGTCGCTTTTTTGTATATTACTCCTTTCCAAATTTGCATTTTCGGCAGAAAATTCGCTAATTTGTAAATGAAACGAAATAAAGAAGCCGATGTAAAGAGTCAGTGCGTGCATCGGTACAGACAATTAATGAACTTACCCAATTGCCGGTGAGAGCAATGCGCACTGAAGCCTCCTCCCGACAATGCAAATCTTAAATCTATATCATTAGAATGAAGAAGTATATTCTGGCCATCGACCAAGGCACCACCAGTTCACGTGCCATTCTGTTCGACCACGAGATGCACATTGCATCGATAGCACAAAAGGAATTCAGGCAAATTTTCCCTCAGCCGGGATGGGTTGAGCACGACCCTATGGAAATATGGGCCTCGCAGGCCGCTGTGGTGGCAGAAGCCATCTCAAAGATTGGCATTAACGGCTTAAATATAGCAGCAATAGGCATTGCCAACCAGCGCGAAACCACAATTGTGTGGGACATCGATACCGGCGAACCCGTTTACAATGCCATCGTGTGGCAAGACCGCCGCACTTCCGACTTTTGCGATTCACTCAAAGCCCAAGGGCTCGTGGACAGAATACGCCAGAAAACAGGTCTGATTATCGATGCATACTTTAGCGGGACAAAGATAAAATGGATTCTCGACAATGTGCCGGGTGCCCGCGAAAAGGCCGAAGCCGGCAAACTGCGCTTTGGCAATGTCGACACCTGGCTGATATGGCAGCTAACACGTGGCACCGTGCATGCCACTGACGTCACCAACGCCTCACGGACCATGCTGTTCAATATCAACACCCTTACATGGGACGAGGATATGCTTCAGCTTCTCGACATCCCGGCATCAACGCTCCCCGAAGTCAAGAGCTGCTCAGAAATATTCGGATACACCAAAACCACAATATTTGCCCACGAAGTGCCTATAGCCGGTGTAGCAGGCGACCAGCAGGCCGCATTGTTCGGACAGATGTGCACCGAGCCGGGTAGCATAAAGAACACCTACGGCACCGGCTGCTTTGTGATGCTCAACACCGGAGAATCTCCCGTGATTTCGAAAAACAACCTTCTCACCACAGTGGCGTGGAAGATTGGCGACACCGTAAACTACGCTCTTGAAGGCTCTATCTACGTTGGCGGCTCGGTAGTGCAATGGCTTCGCGACGGCCTTGGCATAATCAAAAGCTCGGCCGAGGTTGAGGAACTCGCAGCAAGTGTGCCCGACAGTGGCGGCGTTTACTTCGTACCGGCTCTCACCGGTCTTGCCGCACCGTATTGGGACCAGCACGCGAGAGGCACTATAGTGGGAATCACCCGAGGCTCCACTGCCGCTCACATTGCACGTGCAGCCCTCGACGGCATCGCATTCCAGACCTACGACATTGCTCAAGCAATGGCCAACGACCTTGGCAAGCCGCTCGTAGAGCTGAAAGTTGACGGCGGTGCATCGCGGAATGCATTGCTTATGCAACGACAGGCCGACTTGCTGGGCATTAAGGTGATTCGCCCGATAACCACCGAAACCACCGCCGAAGGTGTTGCATTCATGGCCGGATTGGCAGTAGGCTATTGGAGTAATCTCGACGAAATCAAGAATCTCTGGCTCAAAGATGTGGAATTCACTCCGAGCAGCGATGCAGAATCAATTGAGCGCGACAAAAAAGGGTGGAAAAATGCCATAAACCGTACACTAACAACCATAAAATGACACAAAATGGAGTATTCATTATCAACTCAATTCTTCTTTGAACTGCTGGGGACATTGGTCCTGGTGCTTATGGGCGACGGCGTATGCGCATGCTGCTCATTAAATAAAAGCAAAGGCCAAGGCGGCGGATGGATAGTAATTACTTTTGCATGGGGCTT
>JBJEKE010000399.1:0-1634 GCA_051878475.1 Muribaculaceae bacterium
AATTATAATGTCAGTGTGGGCGATTATAGTGATTACATGAAGGTGGAAAACGGTGTGCTGACAGCATTGAAACCAAATCAACCGTCAGAGTTCAACCAGGCCATCTCTGTTTCATTCAGCACCAATGCCGAAAATAATTCTGTGCAGGCAGAGATACCGGTTGCAATTAACAACCCTATTGCTGCCATTACGCTCAAAGATGGCAGCACAGGTGCTTTAACAGTAGCTGTAAACGATAGCGAAACTACTTCGAAACTTGCTGCTCTTATCAATGTAGTCGGTAAATATGCCGATGCCGACTATACCGACCAGGTTGTTTGGGCTCTGAAGAGTGGCGATGAAACCGGTATAGAAATTGTTGAAGGTGGTACAAACGTAACACCCACCAAAGTAGGTGAATACGTGTTAACCGCCAATAACGAAGCCGGCACTCTCACCGGTGTTGATATTACATTGACAGTAATTCAACTTGCCACCCGTTTGGCTGCTAATTATCCAAATGGTATTACGGTGGTTCAAGGTTCTGAAATGAATCAATACCTTGAATATCTTTATGAAATTGACCCTGCCGATGCAACCCACGGCAAATCAACTGTTACATATACTTTTAGCGGTACAACTGACGAGGGCAACGCGATTTTCAACACACTTAGTTATGAAGGTAGTGGTGAGGTAACAACCGCAGCCAATATAGGTTCAGGTACAATTACTGTAACACACCCTGATATACAAGAATCATTGTCAATTCCTGTTACGGTAATTAAAGGCGTTCCAGGTTCTAAGGAAGGTGTGCTTGAGCCTCTGTCAATCAGTGTCCCTAAAGAAGACTTGAATACTTTGGATATTACTGACAACCTTAAGACTCATGTAGCTACTTATTCAAAACAACAATGGGATTGGAGCGAGTTTACATGGGAATCGTCAGTTACTACAGTAGTTGCACCGGCTGTTACATCAAGCGGATTTATTGCCGCCGGTTATGGCACAACTACGCTCGCTGGTTCAAAGACTGTTACCGCTTGCGGTTTCGATGATGAAGGCACTTTCGTAGCTGAGTTGGAACAAACCGGCAACCTTATGATTGAAGTGACAATCGTACAGGGTCTTTCGAGCATTAGCATCGAAGGCTTCACAATCGGTTGCGAGGACAAGGAGCAGATACTCACTGTAACAACCGACCCGGCTGGTATTCTTCTCGATGACGCCGAAATTACGTTCAGCATTCCTTCGCTTTCCGACCAGACCCCAATATTAAGCCTTGAGCGTGTTGAGGGCACTAACACTTGGAAGGTTACTCCCGCTTATCCTGGTTCAGGCGCTTTGACCATCAACTATGGCAATTTCTCAGACGAGGCAACTGTTACTGTTTCGCAACACCTGACTCTTGAAGAAGGATGGTCGTGGATTTCAACCTATGCAGGTGCGATAGCACTCACTTCTGAAAATGCCGATGCTATATTGGAAGCCCGTTCGCAAACGAAGCTTACCTACAACGACCCTGTTTATGGCTTCTTCGGCGACCTCGATGCTTTGGACGGCACATCGGCTTACAAAGTGAAGGTGAAAGAAGGCGTGACATTCGATTATACAGCTGAAAATGCTCTGTTGTACACCAATAAGGCAACTACCGTTAC
>JBJEKE010000400.1:0-1623 GCA_051878475.1 Muribaculaceae bacterium
GAATGTTACCGACGATACCAGCATTGCGCAAAACCTGTTCAGCAACGTCTCGTTTGAGTACCTCATCACTCCTTCGGGCTCAATGTCGCTGAAACTGTTCAACAGAATATCGGACAACAACATATTCCAGACTCAGGTTAACGAAACCGGTATGGCATTCGTGATTCGCAGAAAGCTGACCACCCTCAAGGATTTGTTCAATTTCCGATACAAATTAATGCCCAAGAAATGACTCTACAAAAACTGATATATATTGCAACATTCATTCCGGCAGCATTGGCTTGTATGCTCTCATGCTCTACTACTAAACGCCTTGCCGACGATGAGGTGCTCTACACCGGAGTGAAGAAAATTGCCGTTAACGTACCCGATTCGGTTATTCTGCCCGAGGGGGTAAACGACCAGATAAAAGAGGCACTGAACGTTGCCCCGAACAATCCCCTTTTCTCGCCATACGTCAGAACGCCTTTCCCTGTAGGCCTTTGGGTTTACAACAACTGGACCATCGACGAAAACACCGGTAAATTCAAGAAATGGCTTTATAACATGCTCGCAAGCGAACCCGTGTTGATTTCAACCGTGCGTCCAGAACTGAGAATGAGGATGTTGCGCGAGATTCTCGACAACAACGGATACTTCACTTCATCGCCATCATACAATATTATCTACGACAAGCGGAATTCAAAAAAGGCACGGCTAAGCTACAATATCAACATAGCAGAACCTTATTATATGGCCACTGTGCAGTTGCCTGAAGCCACTACCCCACTGATAATGCTCGTCGATTCGCTCGCAATTGAATCCACCTATCTCAAGTCGGGAAATGTGTTCTGCGTGGATTCGCTCAACCAGCTCCGCACCGACATTGCCAACACCCTACGAAACCGCGGATATTACTTTTTCCGCCCCGATTTCATTGAATTCGAGGCCGACAGCACTGTGGAGCACGGACTTATCGACATCAGGATGAAGTTTGCCGACAACATAGAAGAGCCATACACTCGCAAGTACTTCACCCGCTCGGTCACCACTCTCATTAACCGTGCAAATGGTGGCGGCACTCCCGACTCTATGCTCACACAACGTGGGCTTGTTGTGCAGATGAAGCCATCTCGCCTCAGACCGTCGCTGATGCCTTCGTGTATCACTTTCCGCAAAGGCCGAACATTCTCGGTGCGCGATATGAACCGCACCCAAAGCAACCTGTCGCGGCTGGGCATTTTCCGTTCAATAAATATCGATGTCACCCCCATCGATTCATTGTCAGAGGGTCAGGATTCTCTCGATGTATTTATCAACTGTGTTTTCGATTCGCCTCTTGAGGCATCGCTCGAGCTGAATACAACATACAAGTCAAACGGATACCTCGGCCCAGGAATTAGGGCCGGTGTGTCGCACGCAAACCTGTTTGGCGGCGGTGAACGCCTGTCGTTCGACCTTACCGGTTCATACCAATGGCAAATTGGTAAGGCTGGCGGAAGCGGATCGGAAAACGACTATTACGAGCTGGGTCTTACCTCTACGCTGTCGTTCCCACGCATGCTCGCTCCTCGATGGATTACCCGCTCTCGACGCGAACTCAACTGGACAAAGATTGCCGTAGGAGTGAATTTCTACAACGAC
>JBJEKE010000401.1:0-6582 GCA_051878475.1 Muribaculaceae bacterium
TTCCTGCTCGTATTTTTTTATAATACGCTACACCATAAATAATTATCATACTGAATATGACATTTCAACGAAAAACGATTAGATTTGCATACAGCAAATACTCATTTTAATGACATTAAAGTTATCAGATATATGAAACGAACAATTCTTGCCATTGCCGCAACAGCAACTTTAGCTCTTGCCGCCTCAGCCGGATCGTCCGATGTAAAACAGGTGCGCTATGCCGGACCTTTCAAGCTTGCCAACCCGATAGTTATTGACAGCGTTGACAATGCCCAGAACAAATTCTCGGCCGAGAAACTCATCGACACCCCGCTGGCATGGGATGCCACCGAAAACACGCCGCTGCGTGAACTCACCGAGATAAAACTTGATTCGGGCACACTTAATATGGTGAGCTTCGGAGTGAAGATATCCACCTATGTGAAAGATGCTGAGATAAAGATATCGGGAACCAAGCACATGAAGATATCGGTCGACGGCACAGCAATCACCGACAAGGCGCAGCTGCAGCCGGGATACCACTCGGTGAGCGTGAAGTTCATTGCCGACTCGTCAGCAATAGCCATTAGCATTCCCGAGGCACTGAGCGAATGCCACGGCGCACATCCGTTCACCCTTGCCGACAACCTTGCCACCCGCGTGCCCACACAATGCAGCATATCGCCGTCGGGACGATGGGCCCTGGTGGCATACAGCTGGTATGACTCCGAATACAAACTTCAAGGCGAATATCTGCTATGCGACCTTAAGAACGGCACCAACCGCCGCATAAGCCGCGGCGTGAGCTGGATGCCATCGTCGGACCGCTACTATTACACCGAAAAGCAAAGCGGCTCGCTGCTACTCATTGCCGTCGATCCCGCCACCGGCACATCGACTGTGCTTGCGCGCGACCTGCCCGACGAATACTTCTACGTGTCGCCAACCGAGGACTATCTGGTGATGATGCATCAGAGCGAAGGCCCGAAAAAAGAGGATGGTGTGTTTGAGATTCTGCACCCCGACGACCGACAGCCCGGATGGCGCACCCGCTACGACCTGAAACGCTACGACCTGGCCACCGGATTTGTGCAGCCGCTCACATATACCTATCACCCCGTTACCCTTTACGATATTTCGGCCGACGGCCGTCATCTGCTCATATCGGTCACCACCGACTCCATCACACAGCGCCCCACCACCCGCCAAAGCTTCTACGACATCGACATCGATGCCATGTCGATGACCAAGCTCGTCGACAAGGACGGATTCATCAACGGTGCCATCTGGGCCGACGGCAACTCGAAGGTGGTGTTCAAGGCCAGCACCGAGGCATTCGGCGGCATCGGCAACCGTGTGCCGGAAGGCTCTACACCCAATATGTACGACCTTCACTTGTATGTGCTCGATTGCCTCAGCGGAACGGTCACTCCCACCACAGCCGACGATGCCACCAGCATCGAGGATATGGAATACTCGCCATCGGAGCGCACAGTGTACTACACAGCACAGAATGCCGATTCGGTAAGCCTCTACCGCATGGACATGGCTTCGCTGCAGAGCGTGCGCATCGGCCAGCCTCTCGAGGTGCTCACCGGACTGAGCGTGGCTTCGAAGGGTGGCAACATTGTGGTGCGTGGCTCAAGCGCTTGCACACCTTATAAGGTGCTCGCCATCGACAAACCGGCATCGAAACGCCCCACCATAAGCACCGTGCTCGCTCCAAACGACGAAATGTACGCCTCGATAGAACTCGGCACTGCACACCCGTGGAGCTTCCAATGCGACCGCGGATATAAAGTAACCGGATTCTACTATCTGCCTGCCAATTTCGACCCTGCAAAGAAATACCCCATGATTGTGCACTACTACGGTGGTTGCTCACCCACAAGCCGACGCTTTGGTGGAGGTTCGCACTATCCAGCCCACTACTGGAACGCCCTGGGATATATTGTGCTGATAGTTAACCCCTCAGGAGCATCGGGCTTCGGACAGGAGTGGGCTTCGCGCCACGTGAACACCATGGGCGAAGGCCCCGCACAGGACATCATCGACGCCACTCGCCAGTTTGCACGCGACGTGGCTCAGGTTGACTCAACCAAGATTGGATGCGTATCGGCATCGTACGGCGGATTCATGACCCAGTATATGCTAACCAAGGACAACCCCTTTGCCTGCGGAATATCGCACGCCGGAATTTCGGACCACACCAGCTATTGGGGCGAAGGCTACTGGGGATACTCGTACAGCGAGGTTTCGGCCGCCAACAGCTATCCGTGGACCCGGAAAGACCTCTACGTTGATCGTTCGCCACTTTACAACGCCGACAAGATAACCAAGCCGTTGCTGTTCACCCACGGCACCGCCGACACCAATGTGCCAATAGGCGAATCCATACAGATGTACACTGCTCTGCGGCTGCTGGGAGTGCCCACCGCCTTCGTTGAAGTGGAAGGCGAGAACCACGGCATCATGGACCCGGCCAAGCGCGTGAAGTGGATTAACACCATGGTGGCTTGGTTCCAGCGATGGCTCAACGACGACCCCTCGTGGTGGGACGCAATCTACACCCCGAAAAAACTCTGACATACTGATGATGGCATCGGGCCAAATCATTGACCAATAACTTTTTAGAGCTATCAAAGAATGAGAATAATCCAGATAATGTTAGTTGGGGGAATGGCAATGCTGTGTGCCTGCCAACCATCGCAACAAAGCAATTCGTACACCGTAACCGGAGAACTTGACGATTCGACACATAATGGAAAGAAAATCTACGTTATGCGTTACGATGACGAAACGATGATTGACAGCACTATCATCGACGGCAATAAGTTTGTGTTCAAGGGACAAGTTGATACCGCAGCGCTTTGTCGCATCGACGTCGACCGACATACTTTTGCCAATTTCATTTTGGAAGTTGGCGACATCAAGGTTAATTTCAAAGATTACGCACAGCCCTCCGGCACACCGCAAAATGATGCAATGGCCCAAATAGCCAAAGAAGAAGACGCCATCAATGCTGCGGTAGAACAAAAGTTCAATGAAATCGACCAACAGTATGCCGACAATGAAAATGCTGCAGAAGAAGCGAAAAAACAGTATGTGGAAACCATTAAGACGAAATTGGCTAACAAAGCTGCTGAACTTTACTCTACCCACAACAATGATGCTGTAGGATATTATCTGCTTTATTCCGTTTTTATGGATGTCATCGACAACACGGCAAAGGAAAATATAATGTCGAGTTTCGGGCCTTGGCTGAAATCGCAAAAAATGGTTGCAAATCGGCTTGAACTCATTAAAAGGCTGAAGATGACCGCCGAAGGCATGCCTTTCGTTGATATCGAGGGGACTGATGCCGACGGAAATCCATCGGCATTGTCGCACTATGTAGGGAAGGGCAACTATGTGCTCCTCGACATGTGGGCAAGCTGGTGTGTCCCATGCATAGACGAAATACCAAACCTGCTGAAGTTGCACCGCCAATACAAGGATAAAGGCTTGACAGTGCTGGGCCTATTCGTATGGGACGAGGAATCAAACATGAAGAAAGCCATTGACAAAGAAGACATCGAATGGCCACAAATTGTTCCGTCGGACAATATGGAACCAATGAACTTGTATGGTGTTGACGGCATTCCGCACATCATACTCTTCGCTCCTGACGGCACAATACTGAAACGCAACCTTCGAGGCCAGTCGATGATAAATGCTGTGAACGAAGTGATGAATAAATAATTCGTTTGATATAGTTTTGAAATACAAGACAATCAAGTAGAGTTTCTGATTAGTCTGTAAGGCCGGCCAGGTCGATTTTGTAATATGTAGGGGCCGAAAAGTCTTTTTCGATGAACATTGCCATATACACAGGTGCGTAGACAATTTTGCCATCGACATGCAAATTATCGTTGCAAAAAACAATAGCCTTCTGTAAATCGTACTCACCGCAATCCAACACATTCGACAATGCACGATGCACCTCATAGTCCTTGCCCGACTTAACTTCGATAGGCAGTACTTTTCCATTGAGTTCAACAACGAAATCGAGTTCGCCCCGTTTTTTGTTGTTATAGTAATATGGAACAATGCTATGTGCCACAAATTCTTGAGCCACAGCATTTTCATATATCGAGCCATAATTAATGTCCTTGTCTCCACTTATTATGCGCAGCTGTATTCCGTCGGCATACTGACAGGCAAGCAGACCTATATCGCTTTGGAAAAGTTTAAACAGATTGCGCGAGCGTGCAAGCAGTAGCGGAGTCTTTGGTTCCTCAACATTGTATACCGGCAAAGCTACACCCGCATTTATGAGCCACAGAAAGCTGTATTCCAACCTGGAAAATTTTGCATGTTCGTTAAGGCTCTTTAGTACGAATCTTTTGTTTTTAGCATTCAGTTCGGGTGGAATGAGGTTGAAAATTTCCTCTATATATAATTTGTTGTCGGGATCGTATTTGGCAATATAGCGCTTGTAAAGGCTTATTATATCGCGTTGCACCGTCATCACTTCCTGCAAGTTATTGGTATCGATATATTTACACACAGCGGCAGGCATACCACCTACCACAAGATAAAGCCGGAACAATTCCATCATTTTGCGGTGAACGAAATCATCGACAGCAGCGCTCTTTTTCCATGCATCACGTAACGAGTCTATTATGATATCACTAATGCCAACACAAGAAATAAACTCTTCGAAGTCAAGTGGATACATTTCCTTTATTCCCATATATCCAACCGGTTCGGAACGAAGGTCGTTCAATTCCACGCCCAGAAGCGAACCACTCAATATATATCGATAAGAGCCCTCATCGACCAAAAACTTTATGGCAGTAACTATTTCGGGACAACACTGCACCTCATCGAAAAATATAAGTGTTTCGCCTTTTATCAGTGGCTCATTCGATATAGCCGAAATGCGCATCAAAAAGTCCTTGCTGCTTGTGGCTCCTTTGAATAAATCGACTGCCTGCGGCATATCGACAAAATTTATTTCTACAAAACTCTTAAATAGTTTGCCAAATTGACGAATCGAATATGTTTTGCCTATTTGCCGGGCTCCGGTTATAAGCAACGCTCTATCAGTGGTGTTGAAATAGTTTCTTATATAATCATCAATTTTTCTTTTTTAACATAATTATCTTATATACAATTAGTTATATGAGAATATTATCAATTATGCCATTTTTCCAATACAAAAATGGGTAATTTTGTCCGCTTTTCCATAATATTTTTCAACATTGCACCGAAATTGCCTAAAAAATGGTTACTATCGCCGAAAAATGTATACCAAAAGATTCAATGTAATGTAGTTACTTAGCATTGATGAAAACAGTACTTTGCTGTCACGAAATGTCATGGCCTGTGCACAATAATATCATCACCTTTAAATTATAGAGATGAAAGTTATAATAATTGGATTAAAATAACTAATTTAGCCTTCACCAATGAATTAGCTTTATAATAATTACCTAAATATGAAAAAGAAAGCAAGAAATGGACTTCGCCTGATGCGAATAATACTGGCAACGCTTAGCATTGTTGCCATCACAGGTGTGTTCTTAGACCACACAGGCATGATGGCATCGTGGTTTGGATGGATGGCCAAGATTCAATTCATTCCGGCAGTGCTTGCCCTTAATGTGGGAGTGGTGCTTCTGCTTATAGCACTCACCCTTGTGTTTGGTCGCATTTACTGCTCAGTGATATGTCCGCTGGGAATCACTCAGGATGTGGTGTCGTGGATTCACTCAAAGCGGAAACGTAACCGGTTCAGCTACACCAAACCCCTCAACTGGCTACGCTATACCATGCTCGGCCTGTTTGTGGTGCTGATGCTGGTTGGTCTTGGGTCGATAGCTGGACTTATTGCCCCCTACAGCGCCTATGGCCGCATGGTGGAAAGTCTGCTTCTACCTGTATATGAGTGGGGCAACAACATTGCGGCCTCCATTGCCGAACGCTACGACAGCTATGCAGTGTATAGTGTGGATGTGTGGGTTCGCAGCATTGCCACTCTTTCGGTGGCAGTGATTACACTGGTGGTGATAGTTGTGCTGTCATGGCGTGGCGGACGCACCTATTGCAACACCATCTGCCCCGTAGGTACAGTGCTTGGTGTGCTGTCGCGCTATTCTTGGCTGCGCCCGGTTATCGACACATCGATGTGCAACGGCTGCGGAAAATGCGGACGCAACTGCAAATCGCAATGCATCGACACCAAAAACCACACCATCGACTATTCGCGATGCGTGGCTTGCTTCGACTGCGTGAAAAACTGCAGCACACATGCCATAACCTACTCTCATCGCAAAAAAGATAAAATTGATGCCACTGCACTTACCGATGCCCGTCCGGCTACCGACAGCAGCGACAACGGACGCCGCTCCTTCATTGCCACTGCAGCTGCAGTGGCAGCAACTGCAGCCGTAAAGGCCGAGATAAAGAATGTTGACGGAGGTCTGGCCGTCATCGAAGATAAGGTGGCGCCTAATCGCACCACACCCATAACCCCTCCAGGCTCGAAGAGTGCCCGACACCTCTACCAGCACTGCACCGCATGCCAGCTGTGCATATCGCAATGTCCCAACCAGG
>JBJEKE010000402.1:0-6555 GCA_051878475.1 Muribaculaceae bacterium
ATTGGTTAATGGTCCATTGTGCTTTCACCTTCATTGATTTACCCTTTATGCGTATAATCAACGGGTAGCAAGGCTGAGTCATACGGCTCTCGGTATGATTTTTTGTCACCACTCCGGGATTAGTGGGAGGGATGCCTGGAGCAACGCCTGAATATACTTCGATATCATCGGCATTCACTTCAATTTCTGCCTTTGAATCGGCAGTAACTACAGAGAACCTACGCTTTACGGCATATTTCTTCAAATCCTTGATTTTAGAATACACTGGGGCATCGTCGAGCACTGCGCCACCTTCGGCATCGAGGTCCGCCGATTCAAACGGCTCAGTTAGAAGGAGTACATAATCGTAGGTATGATTATCGGCCGACGTACACTCATACACATCGGTCATTCTGTTCTTCTTTAACGTGACGCTTCGCTGCATCGACACACCTTCATAGGCATCATCGACAGCCGACACCACAGTACCGCCAACTGTAGTTGGCTGGAACTTCACCAATCGGCCACTCACCGGAGCCTGGTCCTTCCCGTCGACAGTTACAGTGTTGTGAGCCAGAGTCTTCCGGTACCATTGGGTGAAATCGGGCACTCCATATGCCGAAGTACCTAAATCGGGCAACACCTCGTGCTCACCATTGTGGAGCGAAACCGACAGTTTATCGGGATGCCCGTGTCCTCCGCCATAAGGGCCGTACTTGACCACCAGCGTAATGTCGGCGTAGCGCAACACACTCACGCCCAAATCAGCGAAATTCACGCCATGGCCAAAGCCGGCAGCCTTGTCGGTGCTGAAATCGACGGGATTGAAAAGAGCCTCAGCCGAGTTACGGTTAGCCACCCGGTAACAACGCACCAATATATCCTTGAACAGTGCGGTTTTATATCGAGCATATGCCCACTCATAAAGTTTTGTCTGAGCGAGCAACGATTCGCCATACCAGCCATCGTTATGAGCAGGGAACGAAAGGTCGGCATAAGCGCCCTGAGCCGGCGAAGCAAGCATATTCATTAGTTTACCATCATAAAGATTGATTCCACGGCAACGCAACGCCTCGGCCGAGAGCATCATGGCACGCAACGGATAGTAGTGATAAGTGGGCGAGCCTTCGTTCCACCAGCCATCGTCATGAACATGACGTTTCATAAGCGCATGATAGCCACAAACGCTGTCGTTAAGTGCCACATCTATCACCTTGGCATCATCGAGAGCCACACCAAGTGCAATAAGCCCACTGTTGTGCCACACTTGCCAGTTGCCTCCGCCACGACGTTTCAACAGCATATCGGCACACTGACGCAAATATCCTTTCTCGATCTTTGCAATCTCCGACTGTGTCATCACATCTTTTGCCACCGAATAGGCTCGCACCGCATCGCTTGCCCATACCGATTCGTCGAGGCTCTGCCCGAACATACGGCCGCCGTTGAGCGCAGTTGCCACACGGTTTGTGTTATGCTCGAAATATGTGGGATATTTGTCGGCATAATCGAGAAGCATATCGCGGATGTAACCGGCATACACAGTATCCGACGTTGCCAGATACAGGTATGTGCAGTTCTCCAAATATTGCAGGTTCTCGGCATGGAGCTTGTTCACCCAAGCCCAGTCGTGGCGCTTGTTGCCTTTCCAGTATTTACGGCAAGCAGAGCAGTAATGTTCATAGGGCTTGTCCCACTCGAAATCGAACGATATATTGTGAATTGGACAGAAATAATCGTGCAGATGCCCACCTTCGAGCAATGGCGCAGCCAACGAATGGGTTCGGCGCTCTGCCACCTTGGCTTTCATAGCCTCTAATATTGTCTTGCCCCATGCAGTGGATGCCGACTGCTTGATGGCAACCTTATCGGAATCGGAGAAAAACCACACGCCGTCGTTGCCAGCCATTACCGGCAAGCACATCTGGAACAGCAGTACCAAAAGGGCTACACGCTTGATGAAATTGAAAGATACATTTATATGATTCATGTTTATCGCGATGTTACCCATTTTTCAATAGCCTTGAGCACCACTTTGTGCCCCTCAGCATTGGGATGATTCGATTGGCTCATGTATTTCTTGATATCCTCGCCCTGCTTAGCCAAACTTTTAAACTCGGCATAGCTGTCGACCAATCCAAGATGATATTGTTCAGCCAGCTCACGTATCTGCTGCGAATGCTGCTCAAGCACTGCGTTGTCGTCGAGGATGTTCTCGGTCAAATCGGGAGTTGGAGTCATCAACACCAATTTAATTCCCTTTTTCAACGCCTGTTTTATCATCTTTTCCCAGGCCTTTCGGGCACGTTCAAGGCCTATTGAGCGGTCGTTGAGAGCATAATCGATAAAGAGCAGATCTGGGCGATGACACAACACTTCTGAACCGAAGCGTTTGGCACCTTGTTCCGATTGTTCGCCACCAATCGACGTGGTGATAACATTTACCACTGCATTGGGATAGAGCTCCTTCACAGCGTGAAAAACCAGATGCGGATAGGAGCCAAGAGTGTTAACCACCGGGGTGTTGGCGTAGCCCGAAGGCACACTGTGCCCGTGAAACACAATGTTTATGGTCCTGTTTTTCGGCCATGTCTTTACCAATTCGGCACGCAAATAATCAACATAGCTGCCATCGGCATGCTGTGCATGCATGGCAAGCACAGAGCCGACAGCTAACAAAGCAATAATAAATCGTTTTACCGACATTTTTCTTTAAATCTAATTATTTAAACATCAAATCGATATCTTTTTCAGCAAGTTTCTGCGACGGATTGAAATCTGGGCTGCTGACATATTTCTCTAAGCTATAGCGGAACTGACGTGCAACCGGACGACGTTCCATGTTGTTAACCAGGTCGATAGTACAAATCAGCAACTCTCCCTCACCCACTTTTGCCTCGACAACAAGGCCAAGTTTGTTGTTCTTGTTCCAGTCGGGAATCATCTGAAGCAACGGACGGAAAGTGGATGGAGTGTGGTCGAGATTCATCAGTTTCGAAGGAATCACCAAATCCCACCACTGCCAGTTCGAGTGAAACTCGGTAGGGAAATATGCATAAATCGGATGCTCCGGATTACACAATATTCCCAACAACTCGGGCGGCATACCCGACCATACTGCATTCCAGGAAATGCCGGAGAAACACGACGACACAGTGGCCTTAACGTCGGCAGTATCGGCAAGCAGGACAGCCTTTCCGCCACGCTTGAGATATGCCTTGAGTTCGTCGTCCCACTTATAAGCTATGCGCACCTCGGAAGGGACATCAACCTGAGGCAGTCTCGAGGGATACACCCAGATGCTCCAGTTATTCTTATATGGAGTGCCGGCAATTTCGATGTCGAGTTTCATCTGGTCGGCATCTTTCACCCTGTTGAGCGGTATCGAAATGCTTCCAACAGAATGTGGGCTGCCAATTGCGATATCCTTTGCCGGCAACTTGCCCTGGGCATACACCGTTCCGTTGCTGCGGCGAAGTGTCCACTTCAGCACAGCCTTGCGCAATGCCGACTGGGTGAAGTTGGCTACACTCACTTTTCCGGTAAACACTGAATCGTTGGTCCATACAAACGACGAAGTTAGCAATAATGGCATACATGGCGAAACCAATTGCTTGAATTCGTCGGCGGTAACATATGGTTTTGGGTCCCAGAAGGCATCAACCACACCCACCGGCGATGTTCCCTGGCCCGGAAAGTCGTTCAGCTGAAGCAAATGATAGCCGGCCATGTTAGGAGTTCGATAATACGACTCAAATTCCTCTTTCTTCTGGATGAGATGGAACTTGCCGGAAGCGAGAGTGAACATCGGAGCCATATCGAGCATATGGTGGTCGCGCAACGACTCGCGGAAAATCTCGTAGTTATATGGCTTTAGCACTCCGGTATATTTCTTTATCTCGTCGTAATTGGGATATACACACCATTGCCCTATTTCGTGGGTAATCATCGGAATGGGATATTTCTCCACATACTCCGAATAATCGTACAAGGTATTGAGCGGCGACACATTGAAGCGGCTCTTCAATCCCTCTTTCCAACGATGTGGACGGGCACCATAAAGCACATTATACTGATTTTCGGGCACATACGGATAAGCTGCGCTT
This sequence comes from Muribaculaceae bacterium, assembly GCA_051878475.1. Lineage (GTDB taxonomy): Bacteria > Bacteroidota > Bacteroidia > Bacteroidales > Muribaculaceae > SFRY01. Next base: position 4,086 of record JBJEKE010000402.1, read on the forward strand.
CCGGTGTAGAGATGGCGTTTGTCGGCTCGCCATCGAGCAACAGCCTTCGACAAATAATCTGTTACGCCCTTTCCACACAATTCATTCCCCTCGCAGAAGAACACAAACGAAGGATGATTGCCATATGTGCGCAGAATACGGTCGGCATCGCGGGTGAGATAGTCGTCAACGGCTTTGTTTACGCCCACGGTGAAACGCCAATCGGAATTCTCAACCTGCAGATACAAGCCCAGACGGTCGGCAACACGGAAAGCCGCCTCCGGAGGACACCACGAGTGGAATCGCATACAGTTGAGCCCATATTCCTTACAAGTGCCGAGAATATGCATCCACCCCTCCTCGTCCATCACTGGATGGCCGGTAAGAGGGAATTCGGCGCTGTTCACTGTTCCGCGAATGAAAATATCACGGCCGTTAATGGCAAAATGCTTGCCGTTGACCGTTACCTCGCGCATACCGAAATCAAGGTTGCGTACATCGGAATATCGCTTGCCGGCAGCCTCCACATCGAGCGAAAGGTTGATGTTATACAAATTTGGGGCATATTCGTCCCAAGTGAAGATTTTGCTTCCCAAAGGCAAATCGAAGTTGAGCACCATGAGCGAATCGCTTCCTGTTACTTCGATTGAAGTGGTTGGGATATTGTATTGGCAGTCGATTACGCGGCCATCGATGGTGAGCTTACCGTTGAGCTGCTCCTTTTTGCTGTTGCTCACCGTAACAATCAGATGTGCATTCTTCTGCTTCAGGTCGGGATACACCTGTACGTCGGAAATATACACTTTGTCGGTGGCGCGAAGTTCAATCTTGCCGATTACACCGTTCCAGTTGGTCTGGGTTTCGGCACTGAGAGCATGGGTATATTCGAAATTATACAAATCATTGGTAATGCGCAGACGGATGGTGTTGAGCTGTCCCGGACGCAAATATTTACCGATGACAAATTCGTGCGGCACCGAAAGGCTTTCGTTGAGGCCCACGTACGAGCCATTAACCCACAGTTTCGATTCGATGTGTGCACGCTCAAGGAAAAGTGTAACTTCTTTTTCTTCCCAGTCTTCGGGAATAAACACCTTCTTCTCATACCATGCCGGACCTTTATATTCAAATGTGCGGGTCAGGCGAATCGACGAAAGGCCCTGGGTGCGCATACCCTTGGCAGCTTCGTCGGTGGTGCCGGGCAATGTAATGGTTTCGCTCATCGAGGGGAACATCTGCAAACCGTTGCTCTGAAGACCCATTCCCAATGGGTCGGACTTGAACGACCAGATTCCGTCGAGCGGCAGCACACTGCAGCCGGGCTGCGACTTAACTGTTGCCGGCAGCAATGCCAGCAACAGCAAAATCATTATACTTATTTTCTTCATATTCATCATTTTACAATTAGTTTATGAACTTCGGTGGAATCGGCCGATTCTACTTTCAAAACATATACACCCTTATTGAGTTGGTCAAGCGAAACGGTAACCTCATTCTGCTCGGGAGTAGCGGCATACACCATTCTGCCGCCCATATCATAAAGAGTCACACGGCTGAGGACTGTGGCTGAGCTAACCGATACATAATCGGTTGCAGGATTTGGATATACCTTCACCACCTTGCTCTTTGCAGCAGTGTCGATGTTCTCAACCGAAGATTCCCCCGTTGACTTACCAACGAAAGTTGTGATTGATGTTGCAGGCAATGTATAGATATCACCTGGAGCAATCGAGGGATAGCATTTCAGGTTATCGTTTTCAGAATTTGTGGTTACATACGGAATGTAATGAGCTATATTGCTGTTGAGTCCTTCAACATCGATACTTATTGCCTTGGTGTGCTGCGATGCATTTACGGCAACAATCACCACATCGCCGGTGGTATCATCTACAAATGCCGAGAACATCTGATTTGCTACAGCATCAACATCCGACATATTGTCGGAACGCTCCACATCGATTCGCTTCATTCCGGGACGGATAAAGCGTGAGAAGTTACCCAGCGAGTACAGCAATTTGGTGGCACCAAACACGCCATCAGTACGGTCAGCATTCAATATGTAGCGGATAAGAGCGAAACGCTCCTCATTGCCACTGCTGGCATCGCGTTCGAAGGTAGTCCACCACTGCCAACCGGAGCAATCGGCCTGCACAAGGTCGTTATGCACAATTCGGGCAAGGGAGATGCCGCTTTCCATCGGCGAAAGCGTACGCGACGAGCCATTGCTGTGGATTGCCTTATAGCCGTTGCCCAGAAGCGAGTATTCTGTCTGCCAGTATTCCAACGATTCGTCGAGCGCATCCATCTCAGCTTTGAGAGTAGCACGCTTGTTGACAATGTCGTTGGCATTGGCGTCGGTCCAATAGCTGTGCGCCGACACTACATTCGACATTGACGGAAGGTCGGCCACATACAATGACGATTCGCTGTTCCAGAAATTATACAGCTGATTCTGGTAGTCGCCCGAGCTTTCGCTAAGCAGATGCACAAT
>JBJEKE010000403.1:0-6549 GCA_051878475.1 Muribaculaceae bacterium
CAGTCGATGTGCAACGGCGACGAGATTATTCTCACTGTGATGGAGCACCACTCCAACATAGTGCCTTGGCAACTTATCCGAAACCACGCACGGGTGTCGATTAAGGTTGTGCCTATCGATACCGAAGGACGCCTGCAGCTCGACGTATACAAGTCGCTGTTCAGCGAAAACACCCGTATGGTGGCCATCGCTCACGTGTCGAATGTGCTCGGCACCGTCAACCCGGTGAAGGAGATGATTGCCATTGCCCACAGCCACGGCGTACCGGTACTCGTCGACGGTGCCCAGGCTGCACCGCACCTCGATATCGACGTGGCCGACCTCGATGCCGACTTCTACGTGTTCTCAAGCCACAAGATGTACGGCCCCACCGGCGTGGGTGTGCTATACGGCAAAAAACGGCTGCTCGCCAAGCTGCCACCATATCAAGGCGGAGGCGAGATGATTGCCAACGTGTCATTTGAAAAAACCACTTTTGCCGACCTCCCCTACAAATTTGAGGCCGGAACTCCCGACTTTGTGGGAATCGCTGCCTTCTCTAAGGCTATCGACTATATTGAATCAATCGGCCTCGAGCGAATCCGCAGCCACGAGACGCACCTCACCGAAATGGCTACCGAACTGCTGATGCAGATTCCCGGTATGCGCATCTTCGGCACCGCGCCGGGCAAAAGCGCCGTCATTTCGTTTCTCGTCGACGGCATACACCACTACGATATGGGAATGCTGCTCGACAAGCTCGGTGTGGCAGTACGCACCGGCCATCACTGTGCACAGCCACTGATGAATGCCCTCGGTGTGGAAGGAACAGTCAGGGCTTCGTTTGCCGTATATAATACCGACGACGAGGTGCTACAATTTGTCGAAGCCGTCAAACGTGTTGCCAAAATGCTGAGTTAACATCATTTCTCCGCCACGATGGAAATTCTTTCGTATCCGTTTGTCCAGAACGCCTTGGCCGGCATACTGCTTGTAAGCATCGTTTCGGCCATTATCGGCACTTACATAGTAACCCGCCGCATGACTTTCATTGCCGGAGGAATCACCCATGCTTGCTTCGGAGGCCTCGGCCTCGGCTATTTCCTGGGCATCAGCCCTATTGCTATGGCCGGCGTGTTTGCCGTGGGGGCCTCGCTGGGCGTGGAATGGATGTCGACAAAGGCAAAAATCCGCGAAGACTCCGCAATTTCAGTGGTATGGGCTTTGGGTATGGCAATCGGCACTCTCTTCATTTTCCTCACACCAGGTTATGTGCCCGAACTAAGCTCGTTCCTGTTTGGCAACATCCTCACCATCACACGCGCCGACCTGCTGGCTTTTGCCTTATACGCCGCCCTGCTCATTGCATTCTTTGCTCTGCGGTTCCGTACCGTCATTGCTTGCACTTTCGACCGCGATTTCGCTCGTACCATCAACCTGCCGGTGGTGGCTGTCAACTATATCATGACCATCCTCGTGGCACTATGCATCGTATTGACAATCCGACTTATTGGCATAATGCTGCTGATGTCGCTATTCACAATGCCGCAACTCATTGCCGAAAGCTATTCCCGACAGTTCAAGGGCATTATGCTCATCTCGGTGGCAGTGAGTATTGTGTGCAGCATCATCGGCCTCACTGCCGCATTCTTTATCGACGTGCCGGTGTCGGCCACAATAGTAATCACTCTGGCCGTGGCTTTCGCTGCCTCGCGCCTGCACCACGCCATCAGATAAATCACTATATTTTATTAATTTGATTTCAGGTTCGGCAGAAAACACTATATTTGCATAGAATCTGACTGACAATGCAAGAGAAGCAATCGTTAAGCCAAGAGCAGAAACTGCAGCAACGTCTGTCGCCCATGCAGGTGCAGTACGTTAAGATGCTCGAGATGAACCGTCTTGAGGTGGAGGAAGCTGTGCGAAATGAAATCGAGGACAATCCGGCTCTCGAAATAGCCGAGCCTTCTCCTATCGAAGAGGCCGTGACCAAAGACGACGAAGGACAGGAGTTCACCGAAAGCGCCGACGATATGCAACGAGCCGACTACCGCGACGAGGACGATATCCCGTATTATCGCACTAACATCAACAATTCAAGTCCCGACGATGAACGCCACGAGGCTATCGCTATTAGCGAAACATCTCTGATAGACCATCTTGAAGAGCAACTCGGCGAACGCGACCTCGACGAAAGCTCGCTCCTGATTGCAAAATACATTATCGGAAACATCGACGACAACGGATACCTGCTCCGCTCGGCCATCGCCATAAGCGATGACATCGCTTTCCAGACAGGACTCGATGTGAGCGCTGCCCAGGTGAACGATGTGCTACAGATTGTCCGAGACCTCGACCCTCCGGGTGTCGGTGCTACCGACCTGCGCGACTGTCTGCTGCTGCAGCTCGAACGACGCGAAGGAACGCCCGACAACCTGCTGGCTTATAAAATCATCGACAAGCACTTCGACGCATTCATCAAACGGCACTACGACAAAATTGCTCAGGCCATGAACATCTCGCAGGAACAGATGACTGCCGCCGTCGACGAAATCAGATCGCTAAACCCTAAGCCGGGAAGCGTTGTGGCAGGCTCTGTTGCCGAAACTCTCTCGCAACAGGTTATGCCCGACTTCAATGTCGACATTGACGGCGACGAAATCACCGTTACTCTGCTCAATAACCTTCCCGAACTGCAAATCGAGGAATCGTTCTCGGCTTGGAACGACAAATACCAGCGCTCGAAACCTGCAAACCGCAACGACGAGGCTGCGGCTGCTTTTGTTAAGCAGAAATACGATTCTGCGGCCAACTTCATTAAAATTCTGCGTCAGAGACAGGAAACACTGTTCAACGTGTTCAGCGCAATCGTGCATCGTCAGCGCGAATTCTTCCTCTCCGGCGACGAAACCACAATGCGACCCATGCTCCTGAAGGATATCGGCGAGGACACCGGATACGACCTCTCTGTTATCTCCCGCGCCACTTCCGGAAAATATGTGATGACACAATGGGGAATTTTCCCCCTGAAATACTTCTTCAACGAGGCTATGCAGCACTCTAACGGCGAAGAGGTATCGTCGCACGAAGTGCTTTCAATAATAAAATCGGTAATTGCCGACGAAGACAAGACAAAGCCCATGAGCGACGAGCAGCTTTGCCTGATTCTTAAACAGCACGGATACGAAATTGCCCGCCGAACGGTCGCCAAATACCGCGAACGGCTCGGAATTCCCGTGGCACGCCTCAGAAAATCTTATTGACAAACAATAACCACCAATATAATGCGCAACATTGCATCTTTTTTCTCTTCGGTATTCAATCCGCTGCTGCTCCCAACATTCGGGGTATTTCTGGTGCTTTGGGTATCGATTCTTTGCTACCTGCCGGTGGGTTCCCGCCTCACGGTGCTCTTGGTGATTTTCGGCATCACCTGCATCCTGCCTATGGTACTAATCGCTCTTCTGCACAACATGAAAATCATCACCGACAAGCAGCTGCGCACTCGTCAGGAACGGTGGATTCCATACATTTTTGCCACTATTTGCTATGTTGGCGCCGCTTTCTACCTTATCCACGTACATTCGCCACTATGGCTCACCGCTTTCATGTGGGGCGCCATTGCTTCGATTGTTGTGGCTTGCGTGGTTAACTTCTTCTGGAAAATCAGTGCACATGCTACCGGCATTGCCGGACTGGTGGCTTTGCTATTCAGCCTGCACAACATGGGGCTCGCCGCTTTCGACATCATGTGGCTTATCTGCCTCACCATTGTGTTTGCCGGCGCCGTAGGCTCCTCGCGCATCGCTCTCGGCCATCACTCCCTCGGCCAGGTGATTGCCGGATATGTCAACGGAGTGGTGTGCATCTATTTGGCCGAACTGCTCTTTTCGTAACCATCAAACAATATATAACACATATGAATCCCGTAGTTAGTATAATAATGGGAAGCACTTCCGACCTTCCTGTTCTCGAAAAAGCCGCAAAGTTCTTCGACGAGATGGAGATTCCTTTCGAAATGAACGCTTTGTCGGCTCACCGCACACCTGCCGAGGTTGAGGCTTTTGCCCACGGGGCCAAGGAACGCGGTATAAAAGTGATTATCGCTGCTGCCGGCATGGCCGCTCATCTGCCGGGCGTTATTGCCGCCATGACCACCGTGCCGGTTATCGGTGTGCCAATCAACTCTACTTTCGACGGCATGGATGCCTTGCTGGCCATCGTGCAGATGCCTCCCGGAATTCCGGTTGCCACCGTCGGGGTGAATGCCGGCCTTAACGCTGCCATCCTTGCCATGCAGATGCTTGCAGTGGCCGATGCGGATATTGCTGAGCGTTTTGCCCAATACAAGGCTTCGCTCGCACAGAAAATCGTCAAGGCCAACGCCGACCTGGCTCAAGTGCACTACAAGTTCAAGACTAACTGATTCCGGTCGCGCTCCAATGCAAAGGGGTTATGCCGAACTCGGCATAACCCCTTTGTGATTACGGTATTAAAGCACATCAGCGCACCAGCACCTTCGTGGCTTTGCTGCCTGTGCGGCGAATGTAGATTCCGCTCTGCGGATTATCCACCCTGATGCCCTGCAGATTATAGTATTCGGCATTGCCCTCCGAGATGGCATTAACCTTTACATCCTCTACTGCCGATTCGGTGGTGTCGGCCACTGTGAGGTTGTCGACGAAAACCGGGCCACCGCCCAATCCTACGCCGGTGAGCGAGATTGCCACACGCGACTTGCCGGTATACTCCTTCAGCGGCACTTCACACTTCACCCAAGCGTCATTGGTGCCATAGCGATGGAACACAGCATCGTCGATGGCGACAAAGTCGGCTCCGTCGGCCGATACCTCAACTTTCACCAAGTCGTCGTTACGGCCATTATAGTCGGCCGGGTCCATAGTGTAGTATGTTTCGCGGAACAGATAGAAACTAAGCACCGGACTTACAGCCTCGGCAAAATCAAGCGACGGCAGTATCAATCGGCCGATGCCCGGTGTGGTGAAGTTGCCGCAATAATTGGCGTTGAAGCGGAGCATGCCGCCGTCGGTGTCCTGCGAGGTGATGGTGAGCACAACCTCGGTTTCATCCTCATCTTCCATTATATACGATGTCTGGGCATTCTCCACGGTGTCCCATGCAGGCTGCTGCGATGCACCTTCGCGGCTCTGAACCACCTGCTGGCGCCATGGCGATGTGGCAAACACACAGCCCGATACCGATTCGGCAAACGGCAGGCTCAATGCCGGGCCCACATTCACCACATTCGACTGTGCTGTGCGACCGAATCCTGCCGATGTAACGCCTACTACCTGATACGACACATTCTGTTGCTCATCGGCCGGCAGGGTAGTATCAACGTATTCTGTTCCGGCTACATCACTGCTGAGCTGGGTAAGCACACCATTACACACCCGGCTTACGGTATAGGAGAGTGCAGTCCAGTCAATATATCCGTCGTGCTGCGAAGCAGCAGGAGCGCTCCACTGCACTTTCACGGCATTGCCCTCGGCTGCAGCGCTGAGGTTGAGCACCTCGGTGGGCACATCCACACCGATATACGCCTCGACCTGCACCACCTCGCCCTCGCCAGCACTGTTCGACGGCACAAAGCGGTAGTAGGTCTCGCCCTCGTAAGGGTTCCAGTCGCCAACAGTGATATGCTCGCCGGGCTGCTTGTCGTTGAATGCCATAAAAGGCTCGCTATCCTCCTCACGGTAGACCGACACATTCACTGTTCCTTCAAGAGGAGCACCCTGCGAATCGACAGCAGGAGTGTCGAAGACTATCGAGGCCTTTTTCTCGCCGTTTGCATATGGCTTAACCGTCACTTTGGTAACAGGACCCGGAACAGCTACGTTGCCTATCTTGGCTATGCTGAAGCTGCGGAAAATTAGCTGGCCGCTGTTCGACACCGATGTTACATGCAATGCCACATATGCCACTGAGGTGGCTGTGGCGGTGAAGCGGAATGTCTTTGGGTCGGTTGATGTCTTGGTGGTTGAGAACGCCTCCAGTTCAACGGCTGCCTGGTCAACCTCGCTGCGGCTACCCACCAGCTCAAACGCGCCGCTCATGGGATTGGTGGCGCTGGCATAGCGGTATACATCGTAGGTTACCTCATACTGCACGCCCTCCTCCAGCGCGAATGCCGGACTGATGGCATAGTCGTCGGCATGCTCCACTACACTCGAATAAACTCCGCAGGTGAAGCCACGGGTGCTGTATTCCCATTTATAGCCGTCGTTGTTGGCATTGATGGTGGCCCATGTTGCTGCTGCCTCGGCCGAATCAAAGGTGATTTCGTAGGGCAGCTGCGTTGCATTGTCCTGTGCCTTGATTTGACCCGAAAAGCACATTGCCAACACTGTGGCAATGGCTGATAAAATCGTAGAAAGTTTCATTTACCTATTGTTTTATGAATTTTACAGTTGTTCGCTCATTATTGTCACCAACCATGGCAATGTAGGCTCCGGCGCCAAGCATTGACAGGTCGACAATGCCGTTGGCAATAGGCAGCGACGCCACCTTGCTGCCGGCAATGCTATAGATTTCGGCACGGGCATT
>JBJEKE010000404.1:0-1612 GCA_051878475.1 Muribaculaceae bacterium
CCCCACCTCATACTGGCTGGCATATTCCGGCCGCAAGTCAGCATTGCCAATGTCGGTATAGTACAAGTCGTTGAACGTCGGCATACGGAAAATGCGCTTATAGAACGCACGCACATCGAAATCGTGATGTTCAAACGGCTGATAGGCCACGAACACTGCCGGTGTGAACTTATCGAAGTGCTTTGTGCGATAGCCCAGCATGTTGCCGTCGTTGATTATCTTCGAACGGTCGCTCACAAATGTGCCCAGCACACTTGCCTGCGCCTTAAAGCCACCATATGTGAAAGCTGTGGCAAGCGCAGCCAGCGCAGTGTGACGCGTTGGATACACAAACTGTGTGAGATTGGCATCGAGAGTGTTCCATTGGTAGTCGACCGACAGATTTACGTCCCAATTCTGGAAAATAGAGAATTTGTTGGCTGTCGACACATACACCTCCTGCTGCCAGAATTCGTTGTCGATATACATCAGCGTGGTGTCGGGATTATTGTAATGCATATAGTCGCGCGCATACTTGGCGTTGAGCATCATCACATATCGCGACGAGAAACGTTTGCGCAGCGAACCCTGGGCAAACAGATTGCGGTCCCACTGCCGTTGGGCATTCTTCCACACATTGTTGACAATGGCACCCGGTATGCCACGCTCCGAATCATAGAAATAAGCTTTCACGTTCCACTGTCCTCCATGTATGCTGCCAAACAGCCCGGCTTCGGCACGCAGCGCATATACATCGCCATTCTGGCGCACTGCCGTGGTGTCCCACGCAAGAGTGCCGTCGGAGAATATCTTGCGATAACGGAATTTGTATCGCCCGGTGGCATAGGTATACTCCAAGTTGGCCGAGAGCGACACCCGTTTGTTTATCTTGTATTCCCACAGTGCCGAAGGATTGGCAAGCCCGAACGAACCGGTCTTCATCATCACCCTAAGGTTATAGCATTTCCCATCCTCGAACCGAGGACGGCGAGTAGTGATATACACCGTGCCGGCCGAGCCGAAATCCTTTGCGCTCTGGAATATTTCGCTTTTCTGGCCATTATAAAGTTGGATGCTCTCGATGTTGTCGAGCGAATACTTTCCAAGGTCAATCTGACCATTCTGCGCATTGCCCAATTGGATGCCGTCGTAGAACACACCCATGTGGTTGGTGCCCATGCTACGGATGTCGAGAGTCTTGATACCCCCCACTCCACCATAGTCCTTGAGCTGTACTCCGGCAAAATAGCGTATGGCATCGGCCACCGAATGCGCATTGAGCTGTTGCAGCTCCTTTCCCGACAATGTTTGTGACGGAATCACCGCCTGATACGGCTTATGCTTGGCCACAACAGCCACCGTCTCGAGCTGCAGTATCGAGTCGAGAGCTTCTACCTCGTCGGCCACCATGGGCAGCGCAACAAGGAGCATTGATAGCATTATGGCGATAATCCGTGTCATTCGCAACATCCTTTCAGGTTTAGGTTTGCCGCGAATCACATCAGCAGTTTTACTGATTTATGGGACTTTGTTCGTAGAATATCGAAACGAATCAACACAGTCTCAAGCCCTGATTTCGCGAGCGCTTAAAAACCACGAAACTGGCAGGTCTTCTGACTCGTCGGGCTCTTCC
>JBJEKE010000405.1:0-1598 GCA_051878475.1 Muribaculaceae bacterium
CTATGCAACTACGTGGCACTTGGCTCGCCGGCCTTAACATCACCCAGCCGATTTTTGCCGGCGGAAAGATTGTTGCAGCCAACAAGCTGGCACGCATCGGTGTGGAAATCAACAAGGAGAAGCTTCGCCAAAGTCGTATGCAGGTCATTGCCGACGTAGACAATGCATATTACACTCTCGTGGCAGTCCGCTCAAAGGTTAGGATGCTCGAATCGCTCGGTCAGCAGATGCTGGCACTATTCAATCAGGTTGAGCTGTCGGTAAAGGCTCAGATGGCTACCGAGAACGACCTTCTGCGTATCGACACAAAACGCAGCGAGATTGCCTACCAACTGCAAAAGGCACGCAACGGCGAACAACTGTGCATGTTGGCTCTGGCCAACGTGATTGGCCTTGGAATTGATGCCGAGATTGTGCCATCCGATACATTGCTGATAACCGACCGGCCGGCGGCTCTCGACGAGAACATAAGCAACCGTCCGGAGCTGCTTATGCTCGAGAAACAGGTGGAGGCAATGAAACAGCAAGTGAAGATGGAACGCGCCAACTATCTGCCTACTGTCGGCCTTTCGCTCGGATACACCCATTACGACAATATCAAGAACAAAGGTGTGGCACAGCTGGGCGACGGCACCCTTATGCCTTATGTGCAGGACGTAAACGGCAATATGCTCTTGGCCATGGTATCGGTAAATATTCCCATCTGCCATTGGGGCGCCGAGGTGAAAAAGGTAAAGAAAGCGAAGCTCGATGTTGAGAATGCACGCCTGTCGCTACAGCAGAACGAGCGGGCCATGCAGATTGAGGTGCGACAGGCTGTGCAGAACGTTACCGATGGATATCACATGGTGCAGACTGCAGAGCTTGGACAACGACAGGCCGACGAGAACCTGCGCGTGATGCGCGAACGCTTTGGCGTGAAAATGGCCACAATGACCGATTTGCTCGAAGCGCAGGCACAATGGCAACAGGCACATTCAAACTATATTGAGGCCCAAACCCAATATAAGATTTACGAAACAGAGTATCTTCGGGTAACCGGCCGTCTGGAATAGGGGCATCAGTCATTCAGCCGGTTCATTGCCGAAAACACCAATGCATCCACATCGAAGACCGAATTATCGATGCTTAATGACTTAATCACCACCATCAGGTTCTCGTCGCTTACAATAAGCCTGTTTTGGTCGAATCGACTGTCGTCGGAGGCATGATTGATAAAGTATTCCTTGTCGAGCATGTATTCGTATATCGTTTCACCGTCAATGGAAACTTTCAAAAGACCATTATCATACACGTCGACTTCTGCATTGCTCAGCAGATAGGGATATGCCGAACAGTCGACACCTTCTCTTAGGCGAAATTCGTAAGATGCCGATTCTCTTTCTGCACTGGTGCCCGGAAGTAGTCCAAACCTACGCTCTGTTTCCTCATCACCTAATGCCTTTCTCAGATAATAGTAGCAGTCGCATATCTGCTCATAATCCTTGTCGGTGCTGTTAGCCATGATGGCATTGGCAACAAATATAGTGCTGTTGTCCTGAAGAATGCCTATTTGCATGGCGAGGCCGAGCATTCGCTGTGTCTGGCACTTTATGCTC
>JBJEKE010000406.1:0-6472 GCA_051878475.1 Muribaculaceae bacterium
TAAGGTGCGGCAAGGCCCATGAAGCTCATCACTTTCTGCTGAAGCACGTCGGAGAACATCTGATTGTTGAATCCGCCGGCTTTGTAGCCTTTGCCTATGCTGGCATATATGCTACTGCTGCGGGAATTGCCGATGAAATAGCTTACGCTGAATTTGGGCAGCAGCTGCAGGAAGTCTTGCGAGAGGCTTCCGTTGTCGCTTATTGTCACATCTTGATGGCGATATAGGGTGGGCGTCGGGCCTGTCATGTCGATAACGTCGTAGCCGCTGTTGCAATGGCTGCGGTAGTCGAGACATGAACGCTCGTAGTCGAGCCGTATTCCGGCCGTGAGCCGGAATCGTCCAAGGTTGTAGGTCGACTGATGATAAGTGGCGATGCCATATGACTGCATCACGAAATTGCTGTAGAGCGGGAACTCGCGGCTTTGCCACACTATTGGGTAATCGGCGTTGGCGTTGTTTCGGTTCTTTTCGATAAGCTGTGATATGCCGTCGTCGAGAAAGGTAACCGGAGCATCCATGTCTGAGTGGCGGTAGAAAGCAAATAAGCCAAGCAGAGCGCTGTAGCCGCGGTGGTTATATTTTGCAATGAGGTCTTCGGTGAGCACATGCTCGCGGCGCATCTGCGACAGTGTGAAATAAGAGTCGGGCAGAAAATCCTGGTCGAGGGTCATGTTGTCGTCGATAAACTGGTAGCTCGATATGCTCGACATGCTGATTCCTTTCCAGTTCCATTTCACGGTGAAGGCGTCGGCAATTGATGTCCGGCGGTAGAAGCAAGTGTCGTTGTATGCCACGTCGGTGCCTTCGGTTGAGATGTATGGATATCCGCCTTGGCGCGAGATGGAAGCGGATAGGGTGTTGTCGATAGAGGTACTTCCTCTACGCCACTCGAATTTCAAGCGGATGCTGCCGTTCTTCTCCCAGTCACACTTCTTGCCGTTGACAATGTTGGTGAAAAAGCCGTCGGACGAAGAGAACGAGCCCGATATGCTCAGTCCGGAGTTGTCGCCGATGAGGCGATAATGCGACACTGCAGCCTGGTATGAGTTGCCACTGCCATACTGCACCATGGCGCGGGTGCCTTGATAGGAGAGGGGCGAGAGGGTGTAGATGTTTATGATGCCGCCCATGGCATTGCGCCCGTAGAGCGTGCTTTGTGGGCCTCGGAGAATCTCGGCGCGTGCTATGTCGTTGATGTTGAAGTCGTAGTTGTCCTTGTTCATCACCGGTAGGTTGTCGATGTTCAGTCCCACTGCGGGCTGGTCGATGCGGGCGCCGATGCCGCGTACATAAATCGATGATGTCATTCTCGAACCGTAATTTGGAATGTGCATATTCGGCGTGAACTGGGCGAAATCCTTGGCGGACAGCACATTATTGCGCTCAATCAGCCGCTTTGAGAACGTTGATGCCGACAGTGCGTCGTTGCTTAGGTTGCGCGATGTCTTTATGGCTGTTACCGATACTTCTTCAAGATATAGCGACTTTTCCACCGAGGTGGTATCGGTGGCTGATTCGCCTTGTGCCGACACTGTTGCAGCAGCGCCGATGCACAATAATAATATTTTGCGTATGATGGCCATATTCCGATTGCAAAATTAATATTTCGGGCATCATTGGCACAATCACTAATTGTTGTGGTTTTTATGTAATGTTTTTTTCCGATTAAGTGTGAGTGAATCATGGTGCTCGTGCGTTATGTATTATATTTATGATATGACCATGAAACTGCGTATCATGTTTTCGGTGGCTGTGGCAATGTCGATGACGTGCATGGCTAAGGTAGAGATGTCGCCTCTGTTCAGCGATAATATGGTGCTCCAACAACAGAGCGAGGCACCGGTGTGGGGCAAGGCGAAAGCTGGCAAAAAGGTGGTTGTAACTACTTCGTGGGACGGCAAGAAGTATGAATGCCGGGCTGATGCCGATGGGCGGTGGCGCGTAGATGTGTTGACACCCAAGGCCGGGGGCCCTTACGAGATAACTGTTTCTGATGGAAAGCCGGTGACGCTTCACAATGTGATGATAGGCGAGGTGTGGCTGTCCGGTTGGATTGAGTGTTAGCAGCCGCGAGGTGACTCATCCGGCGGCAGTACGATATAACTGGCCCGGAATCACATATAAGAATACGGTGTATTAGCCATCCGGAGGCAATAAATGGGATGCACGGCAATTGGTGGCCGTGCATCCTATTTTATATGGGGGAAGAGGAAATGACGTTTCGGCTCAAAATGAGGAAATATTTACACAATTAAATGCCTATAATTGTTTTCACTGACCAAATAATTTTGCTATATTTGCACAGCGAAAAGTGGGTGGAAGCGGCGAAGCTGCTTTTGTCTGTTATTAATTTGTTAATTAACAATAGATTATATCATGATGATTCAAATGCCAGTATGTCTTCTTGCCGAGCTGATGTATAGCGGTTTTCAGCGAAAGCATAGTGGGCTTGTCTGCGCATATGTATCATCCGGCAATGGGTCGCTGCAACTTTATATGTAGAAAGTAGGTGGTGGCTCATGTTTTTTTGTGATAGAGAATTAAAATAGAAAATTAATTATATGGAGTTATCAGTATTTGGTGTCGAAAGCGTAACGCTGATGGTAGTGGCTCTGCTCACCGGTGCATTCCTGGTGTTTGCAGCCCTTCTGATAGCGCGCCTTATTTCGCCACGTTCATTTTCTGTTAAGAAAGCAGAACCGTATGAGTGCGGTATCCCTACAAGAGGAGAGTCGATGTTGCAGTTCAAGGTAGGTTACTATCTGTTTGCAATATTGTTCCTGATTTTCGATGTAGAGACGGTGTTTTTGTTTCCGTGGGCAGTAATCTGTAAGAACCTCGGTACGTCAGGCTTGCTCGCTGTGGCAGTATTTTTGGTAATATTAATCTTAGGCCTTGCCTATGCATGGCGGAAAGGAGTATTGAAATGGCAGTGAAGATAAAAAGCATGAAGTATGAGGACTTCAAGGACAACGAATACATTGAGAAACTCGTAGAAGAGCTCAAGGCATCGGGCACAAATGTAATAGTGGGCAAGTTCGACGACCTCATCAACTGGGGTCGCGCCAACTCGCTGTGGCCATTGTGCTTCGGTACCAGCTGCTGTGCCATTGAATTCATGTGCCTCGGCGCAGCACGCTACGACATGGCACGATTCGGATTCGAAGTGGCCCGAAACTCACCACGCCAGGCCGACTATATAATGGTTCAGGGCACCATCGTTCACCGTATGGCCCCGGTGCTCCGTCGTCTGTACGAGCAGCTTGCCGAACCTAAGTATGTGATTGCCTGTGGCGGATGTGCTGTATCGGGTGGCCCGTTCAAGAAATCATACTGTGTGGTTCCGGGTGTCGACAAGATCCTTCCGGTGGATGTGTACATTCCCGGTTGCCCTCCGCGCCCCGAAGCCATGTTCTACGGCTTGATGCAGCTCCAGCGCAAAATCAAGGTGGAACGTTTCTTCGGCGATGCTAACCGCCGTGAGAAAATCAAGGATTTCTTTGCCGAGCATCCTGAAATGAAAGATCAGATGTAGAGAATCGGGTGAGTGAACAGTAACCAGAAATCATTAAGAATCCAAAGTATAATCACAATGACTAATATACAAGACAAAATAAGCAAGCTCTGCCCGTCGGCAACATTCGAAGAAGGCGAAGTGCTTCTTGTAAACGTTCCCGACAACCAATGGCATTCGCTTGCAGTAGCCCTGAAAGATGATGCCGAATTGCATTTCGATATGCTGAGCGCACTCGTCGGTATGGATTGGAAAGATTCGTACGGATGTATGTATTACCTTACCAACACCGAAACCCAGCAGCTGCTTTCGGTTAAGGTTGCCACCACCGACCGCGAAAACCCGATGATTCATTCGGTGAGCGATGTGTGGAAAGTTGCCCTGTTCCAGGAGCGTGAGGCCTACGATTTCTTCGGAATCGTCTTTATCAACCATCCCGACATGCGCCGTATGTTCCTGCGTAACGACTGGGTGGGCTATCCATTGCGCAAGGACTACGATGCCAATCCCGACGTTAACCCTATCCGCATGACCGATGAGGTGAACGAAGACGATACATTCTCGATGGTTGAGGACGAAAACGGCAACATTGTGCGCCAGGACAAGAAGGTGTTTGGCGACGACGAATATGTGGTGAACATCGGCCCTCAGCACCCGTCAACCCACGGTGTTATGCGATTCCGTACATCGGTCGACGGTGAAATAGTAAAGAAGGTGGATGTGGTTTCGGGCTATATACACCGCGG
Source organism: Muribaculaceae bacterium (assembly GCA_051878475.1). Classification (GTDB taxonomy): domain Bacteria; phylum Bacteroidota; class Bacteroidia; order Bacteroidales; family Muribaculaceae; genus SFRY01. The sequence goes on from JBJEKE010000406.1 coordinate 4,264, forward strand.
TATCGAGAAAATGTGCGAGAGCATGACCTATCCGCAGACTCTTCCGTTCCCCGACCGAATGGACTATATGAGCGCCCACCAGAACCGTCACTGCCTGTGTATGTGTATCGAGAAGGCTCTCGGCATCGAGGTGCCACGTCGTGCCCAGGTTATCCGCGTGATGATGGACGAATTGATGCGTATTTCGTCGCACCTGCTCTCTTACGGTTGCACCACTATGGACATGGGTGCCACAACGGCATTCTTCTATGGATTCCGCGAGCGCGAACGCATTCTCGACATATTCGAGAAAACCTGTGGCGCACGCATGTCGTTACATTATAATGTAATAGGTGGTGTAGCTCACGACTTGCATCCCGACTTTGTGAAAGATGTTAAGGAGTTCTGTGCAATCATGCCCGATTGCCTCAAGGAATACCATAAGCTTTACACCGGCAACATCATTGCCCAGAATCGTATGAAAGGTGTAGGTGTGCTGTCGAAGGAAGATGCCATCAACTATGCCATCACCGGTCCTTCGGCGCGTGCAACCGGTTTCTCGTGCGACTGCCGCAAGAAGCATCCCTATTCAATATATAGCGAGCTCGAATTCGATGAGGTAGTCGACTTCGAAGGTGCCGGCGACAGCTTCACCCGCTATTTGCTCCGTCTGAAAGAAATCGAACAGAGTGTGAAGATTCTCGAACAGCTTGTTGACAACATACCCGAAGGTGAAATCTGTGCCAAGGTGCCGAAAATCATCAAATTGCCTGCCGGACACTGGTATCAGCAAGTCGAGGCAAGTCGTGGTGTGTTTGGCGTGTATATCGAAAGCACCGGCGACAAGTCGCCATATCGTATGCACTTCCAGAGCCCGTGCTTCAACCTTGTCGGTGTGATGGACATCTGCTGCAAAGGCCACATGATTGCCGACCTCATTACAATCGGTGCAACACTCGACTTCGTTGTCCCCGACATTGACCGTTAATAAATTAGTAATTAGAATAATTCGAAAATATTATGTTCAATTTTGGTTTAGTTACAGAATGGATTGACAATTGGCTCGAAAGCCTGATGCCACAGTGGGCGGCCACAACAGTGGAGTGCCTGCTCATCGGTTTAGCCCTTATCCTGGCATATTCGCTTTTGGCCTTATTCTATATTCTATACGAGCGCAAGCTGTGTGCATGGTTTCAGTGCCGTCTTGGTCCTGACCGTGTGGGCTATTGGGGATTGCTTCAGGTGTTTGCCGATATGTTCAAGATTCTCATCAAGGAGCTTATCTCGCTCAAAGGAACCGACCGTTTCCTGTTTGCCTTGGCTCCGTATCTGGTAATCATCGCTTCGATGCTTGTGTTCTCTAACCTTCCGTGGGGCAACGGCCTTCAGATTGTTGATTTCAACATCGGCGTGTTCTTCATGATAGCAGCCTCGTCGATAGGTGTGCTGGGTGTGCTTCTGGCCGGCTGGTCGAGCAACAACAAGTACACGCTTATCGGTGCCATGCGAAGCGGAGCCCAGATGATAAGCTACGAGCTTTCGGTGGGCTTGTCGATAATGACCATAGTTCTTCTGGCAGGTACAATGTCGGTGAGCGAACTGGTTGCAGCGCAGGCTGATGGCTGGTTTATCTTCAAGGGTCACATCCCGGCCTTGATTGCTTTCATTGTATATCTCATTGCCGCAACTGCCGAGACTAACCGTGGTCCGTTCGACTTGCCTGAGGCTGAACACGAACTCACTGCCGGATATCACACCGAATATTCAGGTATCCACTTCGGTTTCTTCTATCTGGCCGAATATCTTAACCTGTTCATAGTGTCGGGTATTGCCTCGTTGATGTTCCTCGGTGGCTGGATGCCGCTTCACATCCCCGGATGGGAAGGCTTTAACGCCGTTATGGACTTCATCCCATCGATTGTGTGGTTCCTTGGCAAGGCATTCTTCATATCGTTCGTGATTATCTGGTTCAAGTGGACATTCCCACGTGTGCGTATCGACCAGATGCTTGCCTTGGAATGGAAATACCTTATGCCAATAGGCTTGTTTAACATCATTCTTATGGCCATTGTGGTTACCTGTGGCCTCCATTTCTGATAATTGAACTACCATATACTTCGTTGATTATGAGCGAAAAATTTGGAAAAATAATACAGGTGATCGGCCCGGTAGTGGACGTTTCATTTGAGGGAGAGGACAATCAGATTCCTCCCATTTATACTGCGCTCCA
>JBJEKE010000407.1:0-1593 GCA_051878475.1 Muribaculaceae bacterium
TTAGTCTTGCAGATGCTTTAAATGCCGAGGGGGTAAGCCTGGCGCAGAACAAGGAATATCTTCGCGTGGCAGTGTATCTGCTTGATGGCGATGTTGTGGTGAATGCCAATCAGCTTAAAGTGCCGGCATTGCCTGGTTCGGGGATAGGTGCGGTTTTAGTTGACGATTCTGTCGACAATTGTCCAGCCGAATATTATACACTTCAGGGCATAAAGGTGGATAGACCATCGTCGGCCGGTGTGTATATCGTCAGGCGCGGTAATAAAACAGAGAAAGTGCTGATACGATAAATCTTCAGGATATAAATATACGGGCCGGCTGAAGCGATTCAGTCGGCCCGTACGCTATCAATAATCTTGCGATTATTCTTGAATGCCTGCCAATTCAGGGTCGATCATAATGCGACCACAGTATTCGCAAACGATGATTTTCTTGTGCATCTTGATTTCCATCTGTCGTTGCGGTGGAATGCGGTTGAAGCAGCCGCCGCAAGCGTTACGCTGAATGTAAACGATACCCAGACCGTTGCGCGCGCTCTTGCGGATGCGCTTGAAAGCTGTGAGCAGGCGTGGGTCGATTTTTGCTTCGAGTTTCTTGGCTTTTTCGCGAATACGCTCTTCGTCCTGCTTGGTTTCCGATACAATTTCATCGAGCTCGCTCTTCTTCTCGCCGAGGATGTGCTGGCGGTCGGTAAGGGTTTCGTTGGCAGCAACAATGTCATTGGCTTTCTGTTCTGATTGTGCCGAGAATTCGCGGATACGCTTTTCGGCAAGTTCGATTTCGAGGTTCTGGAATTCAATTTCCTTTGAGAGAAAGTCGAATTCACGGTTGTTGCGAACGTTGTTCTGCTGTTCGGTGTATTTATCGATAAGAGCCTTAGCCTGTTCGATGTCGTGCTTTTTCTTTACAGTCTGAGCGCGCAAGTCATCAACTTCGGCCTTGTATTTCTGGATACGAGTCTCAAGACCGGCAATTTCATCTTCCAGGTCTTGAACTTCCAATGGCAATTCACCGCGGATGGTCTTTATGCGGTCGATTTCAGAGAGCAGAGTCTGGAGCTCGTAAAGGGCTTTCAATCGCTCTTCTACGGTAAGTTCTTTTTCGTTTTTTGTCTTATCGGTAGCCATATTCTACAAATAATTTATCGGATTTTTTTCATTTTCAGAATAATAGGTTGCAAAGTTAGGAAATTTTTCGGTAATAATACGATAAAAAATTTCTTTTGTGCAAAGTTCACTTTCGAAATGGCCTATGTCGGCAATAATTATGTCGGCACCTTTTTCGGTGAAGTCGTGGTATTTCACGTCGCCTGTAATGTAAACGTCGGCATGCGAGCGGATTGCGTTGCCGATGAATTCGGCTCCCGAGCCTGAGCAGATAGCCACTCGGCTGATGGTAGACGAGCGTCCGTGGCTGTATCGCAATGAGCTGACATTCATCCGTTTCTTCAGCATACCAAGGAAATCGGCTACCGGCATGGGCGATATGTTGCCCACAACTCCCGTTCCGGTGTCGAGCGAGGCATTGTCGAGCGGAATGAGGTCAAACGCCGGTTCCTCGTAGGGGTGTGCGGCTATCAGTGCCTGTACCACA
>JBJEKE010000408.1:0-6452 GCA_051878475.1 Muribaculaceae bacterium
GAAGGGCCATAGTCCTTGAGTTTCTTGATGTATAGGTCGCGGCATATGCCTATTATTGTCTCGAATTGCGATTTGGTGTCCTGCATGATTACTCTGTTTATATCCACAAATATAGTAAATAGGCGGTTGCTCTGCAAAGAAATGGCAACGAAACGACATAAATGCCGCAAAAAATGCGGCAGGGCCAACCGACTCTGCCGCAATAACAGCCACATCAAAGGATGCGATGAAACTCCGAATGACAGGATTTGAGTTCTTTTGCCTCTTTGTAATCCTCCGGCCCACGGATGGGACACCTTGCGGTTGAGGCCCGCCATTGAAACAAAAGAGTGTCTCGGGATTTCTAATTAGTTTGATGAGTTTCCCAGTCTACTTTGATGTGGTTTATTCCTTTGTTTCTACTCACAAATTTACCAATATATATTCTATTAAGCAAATTATTGAGCCACAAAAAGCACTGTCCGCTTCAAAAAAGTTGGTCTGGAGCAACCACAGACCAATATTATTATAAAAGAACGGGATTCACAGCGCTTTGCCATGAATCCCGTTCTTTATCGGTTAAGCATAAGAATTATGCGTTCTTAACTTTATCGACAATAGCCTTGAAAGCTTCTGGGTTGTTCATTGCCAGGTCGGCAAGAACTTTGCGGTTGATTTCGATACCAGCCTTGTGGATGAGGCCCATGAGTTTCGAATATGAAAGATCTTCGAGGCGAGCAGCTGCGTTGATACGCTGAATCCACAATGCACGGAAATTGCGTTTTTTGTTCTTTCTGTCGCGATACGCATACTGGAGACCTTTTTCCCAAGTATTCTTGGCTACAGTCCAAACATTTTTACGGCAACCGTAGTAACCTCTTGTAAGTTTTAAAATTCTCTTTCTTTTCGCTCTTGAAGCGACGTGGTTAACTGATCTAGGCATTTTTCTTTAAATTTTGAATGTTAGCGGCATTATGCACTTGCTGATTTTAGCTAAACACTCGGTTAATAAAAAATTATAAAATCACGAAAATAAAATTGAAAAAATGGAGCGAAATTACAAGTTGAGCAATTTTCTAACGTTCTTTGCGTCAGCTTTTTCAACGATAGCAAAGTGTCCAAGATTTCTCTTCTGCTTCTTAGTCTTCTTTGTCAGAATGTGACTTTTGTAAGCATGTTTTCTCTTGATTTTTCCTGACCCGGTAAGGGCAAACCTCTTTTTGGAACCGGAATTAGTTTTAACCTTTGGCATTTTTTTCAGTTTTATAAAATTAATTATCTAATGTAGCATCCACAGGGGGACGAGCCCCCTGCTTCCACTTTCTTATTTCTTCTTTGGCGTGAGCATTATGGTCATTCGCTTGCCTTCGAGCACCGGCATCTGTTCCACCTTGCCATAGTCCTCCAGGTCGTTGGCAAATCTCAGCAGAAGCACCTCACCCTGTTCCTTGAACAGGATTGAGCGGCCTTTGAAAAACACATAAGCCTTCACCTTGGCACCTTCCTGCAGGAAGCCGATAGCATGCTTAAGCTTGAAGTTGTAATCGTGGTCGTCGGTTTGTGGTCCGAAACGGATCTCCTTGACTACAACCTTTGTCGACTTGGCTTTTTGTTCCTTCAGGCGTTTGCGCTGTTGATACAGGAACTTCTGGTAGTCGAGCACACGGCAAACGGGAGGCTGCGCATTGGGCGAAATCTCTATCAGGTCGAGACCCTGCTCATCGGCTATTGCCAACGCTTGCTGAATAGTATAGACTCCTTGAGTGACATTGTCACCCACAAGACGAACTTCACGAGCACGTATACGCTCATTGATGGCGTGCTGGTCCTTATTATCTTTGTTACCGCCTCTATTGTTCTGACGGTTTGCGCCTTGCGGAGCAGATGCTACTGGTTCTTTCTGCATTCAGTGATGTTATTGTTTTGTCATTTCCTCAATTTCACGAGCGAAATTTTCTGCAAAGGTAGTGATTTTTTGTGAACCTTTATCACCTTCACCCTGTTTTCTTACAGAAATTTCTTCATTTTGCACTTCTTTTTCTCCTACAATGAGCAAATATGGGATTCGCTTGAGCTCATTATCGCGAATTTTCTTGCCGATTTTCTCGTTGCGGTCGTCGATAATGGCGCGGATGTCGTACTTATCGAGCTCTTTTACAACTTTTTCGGCATAGTCGTTGAATTTTTCGCTGATAGGAAGCACCACTGCCTGTTCGGGAGTGAGCCATACCGGCAATTTACCGGCGGTGTGCTCAAGAAGCACTGCCACGAAACGCTCCATCGAGCCAAAAGGCGCACGGTGAATCATCACCGGGCGATGCTTCTGGTTGTCGGCTCCGGTGTATTCGAGGCCGAAACGCTCAGGCAGGTTATAGTCAACCTGGATTGTTCCCAACTGCCAACGGCGGCCAATGGCATCCTTCACCATAAAGTCGAGCTTGGGGCCGTAGAATGCAGCTTCGCCATATTCGATTCGTGCCGGAAGACCTTTCTCCTGACAAGCCTCAATGATGGCCTGTTCTGCCTTGTCCCAATTTTCCTCGCTGCCGATGTATTTCTCGCGGTTAACCTTGTCGCGCAGCGAAATCTGGGCTTCAAAATTCTCAAACTTCATTGAGCGGAACACAATCGAGATGATGTCCATTACGCGAAGAAACTCTTCTTTCACTTGGTCGGGACGGCAGTAAATGTGTGCGTCGTCCTGGGTGAAACTGCGCACACGGGTCAGGCCGTGAAGCTCACCGCTCTGCTCATAACGGCACACTGTACCGAACTCGGCAAGCCTGAGCGGAAGTTCTTTGTACGAGTGAGGCGAGTTCTTGTAGATTTCGCAGTGATGAGGGCAGTTCATCGGCTTTAGGAAGTATTCCTCGCCCTCTTCAGGTGTATGGATAGGCTGGAACGAATCCTTGCCGTATTTTGCATAGTGGCCCGAAGTTACGTACAGAATCTTGTTGCCGATTGGTGGAGTTATAACCTCCTTATAATCGTAGCGGCGCTGAATCTTGCGCAGGAAGTCCTGCAGACGCAGGCGCAAATCGGTTCCCTTTGGCAACCACAACGGAAGCCCCTTACCCACAGAGTCGGAGAACATGAACAGTTCCATCTCCTTGCCCAGCTTGCGGTGGTCGCGTTTCTTGGCTTCTTCGAGCATAACCAGATACTCGTCGAGCATTTTCTTCTTGGGGAAAGTGATACCATATACGCGCACCAGCTGCTGGCGAGTTTCGTCTCCACGCCAGTAAGCTCCGGCAAGCGACAGTATCTTAACAGCCTTGATTGGACTGGTCGACGGCAAGTGCGGGCCACGGCACAAATCGGTAAATGAGCCTTGGGTGTATGTGGTTATATGTCCATCCTCAAGTTCGCTGATAAGCTCGCACTTGTAGGTTTCATTGCGGTCACCAAACATCTTCAATGCGTCGGCCTTGGCAATGTCGGCTCTCACCACTGATTCTTTCTTAGCTACAAGCTCAAGCATCTTGGCTTCGATTTTCGCGAAATCGGCGCTGGTGATGGTGTGCTCGCCCGGGTCGATATCATAATAGAACCCGTTTTCGATTGCCGGACCGATACCGAACTTCACGCCAGGGTACAACTCCTGGAGTGCCTCGGCAAGAAGGTGTGCCGATGTGTGCCAGAAGGCGTGCTTGCCCTCAGCATCATCCCATTTGAATAATTTTATCGATGCGTCTTCGTTGATTGGGCGCGATATGTCCCACTCGGCATCGTTTACGGTAGCTGCAAGAACTTCTTGCGCCAAACGAGGGCTGATGCTCTCGGCTATCTGAAGCGGTGTGATGCCTGCCTCGAATTGCTTTACGCCCCCATCGGGAAATGTAATATTTATCATATCTATATATTTAATGTGGCGTGTCATACAACAACACGCATAATCGGACGCAAAAATAAATAATTCCACAAAAACTTTAAAGTTTTTTCAAGAATATTTATCCAATTGCAACACAATAATATAATGGTGGCAGCGCAGGCTATCAGCGCGACATACGTTTGAGCACGCTGTAGGATGGTGTTATTCCAAACTCGCCGGCCTTGCTCAAATCGGCCACACCATTCTCCTTGTTTCCGAGTCGGAAGTACACAAGCCCACGATTATAGTATGCCTCGCCAAAGTCGGGCTTAATCTCCACTGCTTTTGAGAATGCGCTGAGCGCCGAGGTGTTGTCCTGCATCATCAGATACACGCAGCCCTTGTCGTACATAGCATATACCATCTTTGGCGACAGCTCTATCACCTTTTCGAGGTCGGCCATAACTTCCCCCAGCACATTTCGCATCATTTGCTCTTTCATCATCTTCTCCGACTCCTTGCTCGATACTGAGCCCACGGTGTTGGCATCGTCGATGGCACCCTGTGCCTGCCAGCGGCAGAACTTGGCATTGGCACGGGCAAAGTATGCCAGCACAAACTTGTCGCTCAAGGCAATGGCCTTGTCGAGGTCGGCAATTGCCGAATCGTAGTTCTTCACCATCATAAAGTCGATGGCGCGGGCAAAATAGTCGAACGCACGTCCGGGATTTGTGCTGATGATACCGGTGTAGTAGTTTATCGAGTTAAAGTGGTGTTCAATCTGGTCGTCGAACAGACGACGCACTTCGCTATTGGTAATCATCAGCAGGTTAGGCAGCAGCTTAAGCTCATTAATTTCGTTAAGCTCGCGCAGATAGTTGGTTGTGGCCTTAAGGTCGGACGACGAATCGTAATACGAAAGCATGAACTGCGGTTCGGCATCGATATTGAATGAGTCGTCCTGAATGCGTCCGCGGGTCTTGTTTTCGTACTGCGGTTTCAGGCTGTTGTCGGTCTCGATGGTGAGCAGCCTCTGGAACTTGTTTTTCACATCTTCAACCGACTCTTCCTGTGCTTGCGACTCTGTTGGCTCGGCATTGGGCGCCGAATCATATTTTGGCGTCTTTCCGGCCTTTCGTTCGGCTCGTTGCTGCTTGCTCATGTCGCGCGATTTGTTGTAGTCGGCCTCACCACCCTTCAGGTCGCCCATTTTACGTTTGCACTCGCTTCTGGCATAATACAGCCCCGGCATGTTGTCCACCTTTGCAATCACCTGGTCGAGGTCGGACACGGCACGGCTGTACTGCCCTATTCGGTTGTAAAGTTCAGCGCGGTTATATCGCGCCATTATGTTCGAAGGGTCGGCATCAAGCACATAAGTAAAGTCGTTGATAGCCTTGTTGTTGTCCTGAACCTCGGTGAGAAGCAAACCGCGGTTGAATCGGGCTGTAACATTCGACGGATCGAGGTCGATGGCATAGTCGTAGTCGGCCATGGCACCGAAATAGTCGTCGAGGTTATATTTTAGGAATGCGCGGTTAATGAAGTAGTTGGCAATGTGAGGCTCGAGCTTAATGGCATCGTCCATATCGGCGAGCGCCGCCTTATAGTCTTTCTTGAACTTGGTGGTAATATCGGAGCGCATCACAAATGCCGACGAATTGTTCTTGTTGATTGTTATGCATTTATCGATATCGGCAAGGGCCTTCACGGTGTCGCCAAGCGACAGATACAACTGTGAACGGCCAAGATAAGCGTTCTCATAATTAGGATAAAGCTCAATCAGCCGCTTATACGAGCTTTCCGATGCATCATATTCCTTAATCTGCTCCTCGGCAACAGCTTTGTTGATGAGAAACACCTTATGCTCGGGCAATTGTTCGAGGCCCTTAGAATAGTCATCGATGGCACCGCGATAGTTCTTGAGTGTCTGGCGGGCTATGCCACGCACCTGGTAGGCATCAACAATAAACGGATTTCGCTCAATGGCCAGCGTACAATCCTCCTCTGCGCCACGATAATCCTCGAGCGAGAGCTTTGCCACAGCGCGGTAAAAGTATGGCTCTGCCAGGTAGGGCTTAACCCTTATCACCTGGTTAAAATATTGAATTGAAAGCAGATAATCCTCGAAATAGAGGGCATTACGACCAATTATCATCACCTGATTGGTATTGATTTGTGCCACCGAGGCCAGACACGAAACCACTGACAATAAAGCATGAATCGGCCTAATTATTTTATTAAAGAAATTATTCATTAATTAAATGTTCTATCTTTGATAAGCTTACCAATGACAAAGGTAGTAAAATTTTACATTATCGTATATAATATTTTACAAATAGATATTAAATCAGCACCGACGCACATTATTAATCGGCCAAAACATATAAAGTCACTCTACACATCCTAGTCACACTACTACATCTGGGCACAAACAATTAAAGAAAAATTTCCGAAAAAGATTTGTCCAATTATTAGGTTATATAAAGAAATATTTCTATTTTTGAAGCGTAATTATAACTACTAACATTTACATAAATAAAAACTGAATCATCATGACACCGACAAATGAGAAAAAAGAGCACATAGTTATCGTTGGTGGCGGATTTGCAGGGCTCAACGCAGCCAAACACCTTGACAAGAAATTGTATGACATCACTCT
>JBJEKE010000409.1:0-1588 GCA_051878475.1 Muribaculaceae bacterium
TGCAGCCAACGTTGATTCGCTGAATCTTGCCGATGTTGGCATTGAATTCTCTCCACGAGGTATTGCCACCAACGAATTCATGGAAACGAATGTAGCCGGAGTTTACGCCATTGGCGATGTCAATGGCCGTTGCATGCTTGCCCACGCTGCAGTGGCACAGGGCAAGGTGGCACTTCACCACATTATAGGCGACGACGCCAAGTCGGCGGCCATCCGTCTGGATGTTATGCCGGCAGCAGTGTTCACCCATCCCGAAGCTGCCACAGTGGGCCTTAGCGAAGAACAATGCAAGGCACAAGGCATAGAATATGCTGCAAAGAAATCCATGTATGGAGGCAATGGCAAAGCCTTGAGCATGAACGAACCCACCGGTATATGCAAACTGATTATCGATGCATCGAGCCGCCGCATTCTGGGATGCCACATCCTTGGTGCACACGCTGCCGACATTGTCCAGGAGGCCACAGCCCTTATTAACTGCAATGCCACCATCGACATGATGCTCGACTCTATCCACCCTCACCCCACCCTCAGCGAAGTGCTAATGGAGGCGGCTAAGGCATTCAGAATCTAATTAACAACCACACAGTGATGCTTCTGAACGAGAAAATAGCTCTGATGCGCATAGCCACCGACTTGGTGAAAGCCGATGAAATCATAGATTTCGAGGAATTGGAACGCATGAATGTAATAGAAAAGGCTTTCGGCATCACCGCCCAGCAATGCGTTGATGCCCAAGAGATTGCATTCTCCGATGCCATCGCCATGCTTGCCACTCTGCCACAGCACGAGGTCGACAAGATGGTGGCTGCTCTCGACGAGCTGTCGCTCTCCGACGGTAGTTGCACCACAACCGAAGCCATACTTCTCATCTCGGTGCGTCGCGCACTGCAGAAAAGCACTCGCGCACACACCGAGGTGATGAAGTCGCTTCCCGATATCCACTCCATTGCACCACTAACAGTGGTGTATGTGGAAAGCCAATACGATAAAGACGCCAACCGGCAAATCGGCAGGACCTACGACCATATCAGCAACGAGCTGCGGCTGGCCGGATTCAATTTTATCTATATTCCGAAACTCACCGAAAGTTATCGCCTACTGGGCACCGAATTCATTGAATCGGTGATATCTAACATAGCTCCGAGACTGAAGCCCACATCGGTATGCCACATTGCATCGTCGCTGTGCAATATCACCACCGCCGATTTCTGCCGGCGGATTCTGGTCAATAAGATGGGCATAAGAGATCTCAAGGAAACCAAGCCTTCGCTGCTGATAAAGATTGGCGAATCGATGGTGATTAACAAGAAACCATGCGCAATGAGCGAGCAATGCGATGCTGACGGACACTGCTCAAGCACATCAATGCTGCAGCAAATCCCGGAATATCTGTTGCTTCGGCTCGACATAGCCAAGGAAAGTATCGAACAAAGTGTACACAACTTTGTAGAACAATTCCATTCGCTGCTGAGCAACGACAAGTTCATGGTGGAATGCCCACGCTCCGGTGAACGCAAATTCCGGTATTCAGGCTTCCACAAGACGTTGGTCGACATGCTGGCGTTTCCCGGCAACAAGGTTGAGA
>JBJEKE010000410.1:0-6425 GCA_051878475.1 Muribaculaceae bacterium
CACAATAAGCGGCGACATAATCTTAAACAATGATACTCCGGCGGCCTTCATGGCTGTCAACTCCAGTTTCTCGCCCAAATTGCCGAAAACCATAAGCGAAGCCAATAATATAGCCAAAGGTAATGCCAGTGGAACCATGGTGAGCGCAGCATAGAAAAACAGTTCACATATCACATTGATTGCCAGGCCTTTTCCCACAAGGTCATCGATATGGCGCCACAGGAACTGCATAAGCACGATAAAGAGACATATAAAGAATGTCATCATAAACAGCGGCAAAAACCGCTGCAATATGAACTGATATAGTTTCTTTATTCGTAGCATTCTATTTTTTTATTTGCCGCAAATTTACGAAAAACAACCGAGATATTACTGCTAATATTTCTCATAATATTCATTCATAAAAAATTACGCAGAAAACTTTCACAGTTTAATTAGTTTTATTTCCTTTGCAGCCGTAATAAATCAAACGAATATTAGACTAATAATGACGAATGAAACTACAAAAGAAAAAGTTATAGAAAATACGCTGATGCTCATATCGCGATATGGCATCACTGCCGTTACGATGGACATTATTGCAAAAGAGTGCGGGATATCGAAGCGAACCATTTACGAATTGTTTTCAGACAAAAACAATCTCGTGGCCGAAACCATTGCATGGGACAACTCTCGAATGATGGAAAAGTTTGCTAAAATATCATCGAACAGCAACAACCCTCTATCAGCGATGCTACACATAAACGATGAGTTGCACAAAAAGTTTATGAGCCTCAGCAGTATATTCTTCATTGATTTAAAGAAGTCGCCGATTTCCATTACACAGAAATACAAAAAGCTGATGGACGAAAATATGACTAGCTATAAACATGTAATAATCGACGGACAGGCTCAAGGAATATTTCGCTCTGACATAGATGTTGACATTATCGTTTATCTGTACTTCAAGCAGATGGAGGACATTAAGAACGCTATAAGTAGCGACCCTAAATACAAAATATACGAATTATTCCAATGCGCTTCGGAATGCCATTTAAGAAGCATCGTAACAGCTAAAGGGTTACAAATTATGGAGGATTTCAAAAATAATAAAGTAACAAGATAAGGACTATGACGAAAAGAACTATGACACTGATTATTGCATCACTAATAGCTAGTGCTGCAGTTTTGTCGGCCCAGGAAACCACCGACACCTTAATGCTGGGTCTGGACGATTGCATAAAAATTGCTCTCGACAAGAATCCGACAATAAAAGTGGCCGACATGGAGATTCAACGTGTAGAATACTCAAAACGTGAAATTATTGGTCAATTGCTTCCTTCGCTCAACTTTGGCGCGAACTATAGCAGAACCATCGAGAAGCAGACAGCCTATTTCAATATGAAAGATATACCTGGCATGGGGGGAGGCTCGGAGTCGGGAAGCGATTCGGAAAACAGTTCATCAGAAAGCGACGACAAGCAAGATGAGGGAATCAAGATGGGACTCGACAACTCATATCAAATTGGATTTGATATGTCGTTGCCAATCATTGCACCACAGATTTGGCAAAGCATTGCGCTGAGCAAGGCGCAAGTGCTCCAGAACATCGAGAAAGCACGCTCGTCGAAACTGTCGCTTATCAATGAAATAGAACATGCTTATTATGCATTGCTCCTTGCCACCGATTCATACAAAGTGGTTAAGCAGAACCATGAGACTGCAATTTTCAATGCCAAGATTGTAAACGGCAAATTCAAAGCCGGGACAGCATCGGAATACGATGCGCTCAGAGCAAATGTTCAAGTAAAGAACATTGAACCGGAACTGCTACAAAGCGAAATAGCTATCAAACAATCGTTACTGCAGCTTAAAGTTCTGATGGGCATAGATATAGCTACAAATATTAAAGCCAAGGACAAACTTAGCGATTATGAGAGTAGCATGTACGAAAAAACCATGTCGTTCGATACATCGCTGCAGTGGAATACCGATCTCCGATCACTCGACTTGCAGACAGATTACCTAAAGAAAGCTCTTAAGGTACAGCAGATGTCGTGGTTCCCTACAGTTGCATTAACTGCAAACTATTACTGGACTTCTATGACCATGGGCGCACCATTCAAGAACATCCGCTGGAATCCGTACTCTTCTATTGGGTTCAGCCTCTCGTTCCCAATATTCCAAGGCGGACAACGATACAACAGAATAAAACAGGCCGATATAAGTGTTAGAGAAATGGGCTTCCAACGTGAAAACCTTGAACAAAGCCTTAAGATGCAGGTAGAATTGCAATTAGACAACATAAATAAGAATGTAAAGCAAATAAGCACCAGCGCTGCTGGTGTTGAGGAAGCCGACAAGGCATTCAGCATAATGCAGAAAAGCTTTCAGATTGGAGCGGCAACATATATCGACCTTCGTGACGCCGAATATGCACAGACTCAAGCGAAACTTGCATACTACCAATCGATATACAATTATCTTATAGCCACAAGCGACCTCGACCTATTATTAGGCTCGCATGACAAGAATAATCAATAACAAAAACGGAAATAAAACCATTTGACATGAAATATATTTATTTATCAGCAGCAACGATTGCCATGGCTTTGATGGCATCGTGCTCAAGCAAAGAGAAAGCAAAAGAGGAAACAGCCGAACCGACCAAGCCGTTAGTAAAAGTAGAGACTGTGTATGAGGAAGATGTGCCACAGATTGCCAGCTACACTGCAACAGTAGAGGCATACAAGACCAATAACATCACCACATCGACCACAAACCGTATTAAGAAAATACTTGTAGATGTAGGTAACCATGTAAGCGCCGGGCAAACCGTGGTTGTACTTGACAATGCCAACATCGACCAAATGAAGTTACGTCTCGACAACCAGAAGGTTGACCTCGACCGCGCCATCGAACTGTTTGAAATCGGCGGCGGCACCAAACAATCGGTCGACCAACTTCGCACTGAATATGAAGCTTATAAACGCCAATATGAGAACATGGTGGAAAACACCCAGCTCATAAGTCCGATAAACGGTGTAGTAACTGCACGTAACTACGATAATGGCGACATGACTGGACAGAATCCAATCCTAACTATCGAGCAGATTCGTCCGGTAAAAATTATTATCAATGTTTCTGAGCAGGAATTCACAAAAATCAAACTTGGAATGAATGTTGATGTAAACCTCGATGTTTATGGCGAGGAATTATTCCCGGCTAAGGTTTCACTTATTCATCCAACAATCGACCCTGCTACACGCACATTTGCAACAGAAATCAACATCAACAATTCCGACCAGCGTATCCGGCCCGGAATGTTTGCCCGCGTGAAAATCAATCTCGGAGAATCTCGACACATCGTAGTTCCTGACCGCGCTATAGTTAAGCAGACAGGCTCGGGCAACCGATATGTGTATGTTTATAACAACGGGAAAGTAAGTTTCAACCAAGTTCAACTTGGACAACGTCTGGGCGACCGCTACGAACTGATTTCAGGTGTTGAAAACAATTCACAAGTGGTAGTAAGTGGCCAAAATGCATTAGCCGACGGCATTGATGTAGAACTTTACAACGATACCACAGATTCAAAGACAGTCAACGACTCTATTATTAATAAGTAAACTATCAACGATATGAGCATATACTCAAGTGCAGTTAAGCGACCGGTAATGACATCGCTATGTTTCGTGGCGGTGGTTATTCTCGGTTTATTCTCGCTTCAGAAACTGCCAATCGACCTATATCCCGACATTGACACCAACACCATTATGGTAATGACCACTTACCAGGGTGCCAGTGCATCGGATATCGAGCAGAATGTTACACGTCCGCTCGAAAACACCCTCAACTCAGTTGAGAACCTCAAGCATATAACTTCGAATTCAAAGGAAAACATATCAATTATAACCCTCGAATTCGAATATGGAAATGATATTGATGTGATTACCAACGATGTTCGCGATAAACTGAACATGACAAGCAGCTATCTTCCCGACGAATGTGAGACGCCTATCATTTTCAAGTTCAGCGCCGACATGATTCCAATTCTGTTGCTATCGGTACAGGCCGATGAAAGCTCGCCAGGACTCTACAAGATTCTAGACGACGTAGTGGCCAACCCGCTGGAACGCATCGACGGCGTAGGCTCGGTTTCAATAACCGGTGCTCCGGAACGTGAAATCCATGTTTATGTCGACCCTATAAAACTCGAAGCTTATAACATGACCATTGAGACAATCTCATCGATTATCGGCGCCGAAAACCGTAACATTCCCGGTGGTTCATTCGATATTGGCAGCGAGACATATTCTCTTCGAGTTCAGGGAGAGTTTAAGGATGCACGTGAAATGGAGAACATAGTTGTTGGCGTTCACAATAACGGCCTGGTATATCTTCGCGACATAGCCCGAATAGACGACTCGCTTGAAGAACGTGCACAGAAAACCTACAACAATGGTCAGCAAGGTGCAATGATTGTAATACAGAAACAATCAGGCGCCAACTCAGTTGCAATCTCTGAAGAGGTGGTGAAAAAACTGCCGTCGATACAAAAAAATCTTCCAACCGACGTTAAGCTGGGTATTATTGTCGATACATCCGACAATATACGAAACACTATCGACTCACTCACCGAAACAGTGCTCTACGCACTCCTCTTTGTGGTTATCGTTGTGTTCCTGTTCCTCGGACGATGGAGAGCAACCGTAATAATTGCAATCACTATTCCCATATCACTTATTGCCTCGTTTATATATTTGTTTATGACGGGCAATACGTTGAATATCATATCGCTATCGGCGTTGTCGATATCAATTGGTATGGTGGTCGACGATGCCATTGTGGTTCTTGAAAATGTCACCACCCACATCGAACGAGGGAGCGACCCGAAGCAGGCTGCTGTACACGGCACCAACGAGGTTGCAATCTCTGTTATAGCATCGACTCTTACCCTTATCGCCGTGTTCTTCCCACTGACAATGGTGCCAGGCATGATGGGTGTAATGTTCCGCCAATTGGGATGGATGGAATGCATTATGATGATTATCTCTACCGTTTGCGCGCTGTCGCTCACCCCAATGCTTTGCAGCCAATTGCTCAAACTTAATCCGAAGAAAGGAGTTATATTCACAAAACTCTTTACTCCAATAGAAAAAGCCCTCGACAAGCTTGACGATGGATATGCCGCATTGCTTAACTGGGTTGTGCGCCACCGAGCCATCACAATTCTCATTTGTTTAGCTATGTTTATCGGCTCGTTCGGATTGATGAAATTTGTGGGCAGTGAATTCATTCCAACCAGCGACAACTCGCGACTGGGTATTTCACTTGAATTACCGATTGGCACCCGCGTGGAAGTGTCAGAGGATATCAGTCAGCGAATTTACAACGAATTCACCGAAAAGTATCCCGAAATCAAGGTATTCAACTACACCGTTGGCCAAGCTAACAGCGATAACGCTTTTGCTTCCATGCAGGACAACGGTACTCACATCATTTCGATGAACATCACCCTGGTGTCGCCACAATATCGCGACCGTGATATCACTGTAATTGCCGACCTGATGCGTAAGGATATCAGTCGCTATCCCGAAATAAAGAAAGCGCTGGTTAACGTTGGCGGTAGCCGTGGCTCAAGCATGAATGGACAGTCGACCGTAGATTTTGAAATCTATGGCTACGACTTCACCAAAACCGACAGCATTGCCGCACAATTCAAGAATATTCTTAAAGGCATCAAAGGTACAGCCGACATCAACATCAGCCGCGCCGACTATCAACCGGAATACCAAGTTGACTTCGACCGGGAGAAACTCGCTCTTTACGGTCTGAACCTTAGCACTGCAGCAACTTATCTGCGTAATCGAATCAACGGCAGCACTGCATCATATTACCGAGAAGATGGCGAGGAGTACGATATAAAAGTGATGTATGCACCTGAACACAGGACCTCGATTTCCGATATTGAAAATATCCTTATCTACAACAATAAAGGCACAGCCGTGAGAGTGCGCGATGTCGGCACAGTGGTTGAACGCTTCACGCCGCCAACAATCGAGCGCAAGGACCGTCAGCGCATTATCACAGTCTCCACGGTAGTCGACGGTGTGCCAATGAGCGAAATTGTGACAGCGGCACAAAAAGAAATCGACAAGATGGACCTTGAACAAGGAATTACAATTGAAATTGCCGGTTCATACGAAGACCAACAGGAATCGTTCAGCGACCTTGGTATGTTGGCATTACTTATCATATTGCTCGTATACATTGTAATGGCAGCGCAGTTTGAATCGCTCACCTATCCGGCAATCATCATGACATCGCTGATGTTTGCATTCACCGGTATTGTAGTAATATTGTGCATCACCGGCACCACACTTAATGTGATGAGTATGATTGGTGCAATTATGCTTATCGGTATTGTTGTTAAAAACGGTATC
>JBJEKE010000411.1:0-1582 GCA_051878475.1 Muribaculaceae bacterium
GCCACTCGGCATCGGTGAGCTGCAGATGATGCTCGTTCTGAACCGGGCCAAAGAGCAACTTGCCAACAACTCGCAAGATGTAGACTGCTGTAATTACAATTGAGCAGCAGGCCACAATTGTAAATACACGGTGAAACATATCGGCATGCTGGAACGAACCAACGAAAATAGTCATTTCAGCAACAAATCCGCTTAAGCCAGGCAAACCGAGCGATGCCAAACCGGCAATCACATATCCGGCAGCCAAGAACGGCATGATTCGCATCAAGCCTCCCATCTCGCGAACATCGCGGGTGTGCGTGCGGCCGTAAATCATACCAATCAGGGCAAAGAACAGGGCTGTCATCAAGCCGTGCGAAAGCATCTGCATCACAGCACCTGTCATGGCGGTGGTGTTGAGCATCAAGATGGCAAACAGCACCAGACCACAGTGGCTTACCGATGAGTAGGCATTGATGTATTTGAGGTCGGTCTGTACACAAGCGCTGAATGCACCGTAAACAACACTGATACCGGTGAGGATAAGGAATATCCATGCCAGCTCAGTTGCAGCCTGAGGCATCAGATAGATGGCTACACGGAAACAGCCGTAACCTCCAAGCTTCATGAGCACACCGGCGTGAAGCATCGACACTGCTGTTGGAGCCGAAGCATGACCATCGGGCGACCATGTGTGGAACGGGAACATTGCACCGAGCACACCGAAACCCACGAATGTCATCGGGAACAGGAAGTATTGCCAGCTGTGAGGTATGGCGTTGTTCTCTGAAATTTCAAGAAGGTTCATTGTAAGGTTACCGTCGGCAGCCGAATGATAATAAATACCGAGGATGCCGAGCATCAGGAATGCAGACCCTCCCATAAGCATCAGCGTAAGCTTCATAGCCGAGTAGTTCTTGTTACCGCTACCCCAGACTCCAATGAGAAGATACATAGGAATGAGGGCAACCTCGTAGAACATGAACATTGTGAACAGGTCGATAGAGATGAAGAAACCAAATACACCTACCGAAAGGAGGAAGAACCACATGAAGTATTCCTTTGGCAGAGGGCTGATTTTCCACGATGCAAACACACCGGCAAACACTATTATCGACGAAAGGATGAGCATTACTACCGATATGCCATCAACACCGAGTGCCAAATGAATGTTCAGCGGTGCATACCACAACCACGAGCCTTGGAAAAGCATGGCCGAAGTGTCGCCGGCAGCGCGGATAGCAAGGTATTCGTAGGTGAGGTAGGCGGCAAGCACTACAAGCAGCGACGCTCCTATAACACACACTGTGCGTACCTGTTGTATACTCTTGCTGAGCGACAGCAGACCGAGCACAACCAATGGTATTATAACGAAATAAATTAATATATTATCGAATATCATAATTTTATAAGATTAATATCGCTGTTGTACGATTAGATTATACATATCCAGGTTATTACCGCAAGCAGAAGTGCTCCAACGAAGTAAACCCATACATAGTTCTGCACCAGACCCGACTGAAGGCCCTTGATTTGAGCTGATGCCCAATGAGTAACGTGGGCGAAGGCGTTCATGGTACCATCGATGATGTGACGGTCGAAC
>JBJEKE010000412.1:0-6372 GCA_051878475.1 Muribaculaceae bacterium
CCGTCGTGCAGCGGACTGTTCTTGAAGAATATGTTCTCAATGAGCCGGGCATTTATTTTTGCGTCGATTATGTCGCCCAACCGCTCGTATTTGTCAAGTGAGTGTTCGCGCTCAATTACTATCAGTGCGCCCGTTTTTTGCTTCGACATGCTCATGCATGCACGCACGATGGGCATAATCCATGCTTTGTCGTCGGGTTCAACGTCGTTGTGCTTGTTGAAGAACCGCCTTATAGCCCTCCAGTTCTTGTGCGAGCCGAGCCCTACGAGAAAACGCTTTATTGGCTCTTGGAACAGAATTACGAAAATTATCAGGCCGATGTTCATCACCTTTCCCAATATAGTGCCGATGAGCCGCATCTCGAGAATCTCGCTCGATACCACCCACACCACGATGAACGCCAGCACTCCGATAAAAATGTTCAGCGACCCCGATTCCTTCATCATCTTATATAGGTAGAAGAGCAAGAGCGCTACGAGCAGAATGTCGATTATGTCTTTTATCCCGAAATCAATCATTGTGGTGTCAGTATGCGTTAGTGATTAATGTAGCCACGTCACGGGCCTGAACTGCAGGAGCCACGTCGTGAACGCGGATTATATGGGCGCCGGCCATTATGGCTGCTGTGTTGAGAGCAATAGTGCCGGCGAGAGCATCGGCTGGTGTAATGCCCAGTGGCTTGTAAATCATTGATTTGCGTGAAATGCCTACCAGAATTGGCAATCCGAGGGCATGAAATTCGTCGAGGTGTGCCATCAGCTCGTAGTTCTGTTCAATATCCTTGCTGAACCCGAATCCAGGGTCAATTATTATGTCGGATGCTCCCATTTGAGTAAGTGCCGATGCCTTGAATGCAAGGTCGGTTATGATATCGGCAAGCAAGTTGTCGTATTGGGTGAGCGATTGCATTGTCGACGGTGTGCCGCGCATATGCATCAATATGTATGGCACTTTAAGTTCTGCCACAGTTGAAAACATATGTTCGTCGAGGGTGCCTCCTGAGATGTCATTAATTATGAGCGCTCCGTATTTATCGATACATCGGCGGGCTACCGACTCCCTGAATGTGTCGATTGAAATGGGATATTCATCACCGGCGGCTTTACGAACGGCTTCAATGCCTTGGCTCAGACGGCGGAACTCTTCTTCCGGCGTAACGTCATCGGCGCCCGGACGCGATGAGTAGCCTCCTACGTCGATAATATCGGCGCCTTCTGCTATCATCTGCTCGGCTCTTTTGGCTGTTGATTCGTCCGATTGGCAGCGGCTTTCGGCATAGAACGAGTCGGGGGTAACGTTAAGAATCCCCATTACCCATGGCTGTTCTATGAAAAGGAGTTTACCTCCTACGTTTATGCTGAATTTCTCGAATTTTCGCATATGGTTACATTATATTATGCGAAATTACAATTTCAAATCATCATTTACAAGAATCCACTCAAAAAGGTTGCATTCTTGTCAGACGTTGTTTGCCTTGTTATTAGCCCTGATGGGCATATGTCGATTAAATGCGTGTTTTTGTGCGGTAGAGTTGCATATTTACAGGATTTTTGCATAATTGCATTTTAATAAAATTATGTAACTATGTTCAGGTCAATGTGTTCGGCAATTTTGGTTGTCATAGCAGCAGTGTCGCCATTGGTGCTTTACAGCGACGAGTCTCAGGATTGCAGCGAGGTGACAGTATACACCACCGAGGGCGATATTGTGCTCTCGTTGTACAACGATACTCCTCTTCACCGCCGTAATTTCCTCGATAATGTGGAAAGTGGAGTTTACGACGGACGTACGTTTAACCGTGTAGTCGAGGGCTTCGTTATTCAATGTGGCGAAGAGGAGGATGCCGATGTTATTCCGGCTGAGATTAGATACCCCAAGTATTTCCATCGCCGAGGCGTGTTGGCTATGGGTCGTTGCACTGCCGATGAGCAACGTGAACTGAAGAGTTCGAAGGAACAGTTCTACATTGCATGCGGTGTGGTGACCGATTCGACCGATATCAATCGTCAGGAGGAGAAGATGATGAAGCGAAACTATGGCCGATATGCCATGGACGCCGCTGTCCGCGATTATTACCTGAGTAATCGCGGTATACCGGCTCTTGACGGTGCCTTCACAATCTTTGGCGAGGTTAAGGATGGGCTTGATGTGGTTGAGCGCATTGAACACGTCCCTGCCAACGACGAGCGACCGCTCACCGATGTGACTGTGTTGAAGGCTATTGTAACTAAAGATGCCGATACAGGCGGCTGGGCTTGCATGGCTTCGTATGCCGATGCATTCAGTCTGGCCGGTGAAGTGAAGCCTCACATCAGTTTCGATGGCGATTCTCTCTACACAATCCACGATTGGTATGGTGTGAAGGGTTATGATGTGTGTTTCCGGGTGGCGTCGGTCAACGATTCGTCGGTAATCGATGTGGTTAATGCCGATTTGGTGCGCGACGGATATTATTATGTTAAGACCGGCTTGCCCGGCATGCCCATCGCTACCATTTACCCCGGGCTATTTGTCGATACGAATACTATTTGCTCGGGATTCCGAGGCAATGCGGCTGCTGGTGCTGTGTGGGCCTATACATATCTTTATACTCCCGATCGCCATTGGTGTGGCGGTCATTTGTACAAACTGATGTGGGGCGAGGAGCCTGAGCGTCCGCTGTGGACGGCGAGGGGACGATGCTCGCTTGTGGGCGGCGTGCCGGCAGTAGAGAGCACTCTCGAGGCTTATTCGGGTAATCGTTACATCCTGCGCAGCTGGTATGGTGTGGAGAAGTACGATTTGGAATTCCGTGTAATGGATAATGGAGGCATCGATGTTATTGATTATTACTGGGAGGAAAACGGCAGTAGGCTTGTGCAGTGCCGGCGCGACGATATAGGTCACGCAGCAATTCCTCATGGTGATGCTCCTAACGGCGGATTATCAGGCAATAGCCGTTCCGGCAGGTTGCACTTCGTGATGACTGCCTACGACAACGACGATGCTGTAGTTGGCAATGCTCGCTCTGAGTATGTCTTTGAATGGTAAACTTAGATGAGTCCGTAGATAAAAATTATGATTATCGCTGTTGGTGCGATGTAGCGCATCAGAAACACTATTATCTTGAAAGTGTAAACTTTTACTTTGCCATTGTTGGTGAGCTGGTTGCACAAAAATGTCCGGTCGAGAAACCATCCAACGAATATCGAGAACATCACGCCTCCAACAGGTAGAAGTATGTTCGACGATACAAAGTCGAACAGGCTGAAGACTGTCATCCCAAAGATGGTGAAGTCGGATAGTATGCCAAACGACAGTGCACAGATGATGCCAAACACTATTGCTATTGTGGTGGATATCACTGCTGCTTTATTGCGGGTCATTGAGTATTCTTCTGAAAAGAAAGCTATAGATATCTCGCTCATCGATATTGTTGATGTTATAGAGGCGAAGAATAGAAGCAAGAAGAAGAGCACTGCCCATACATACCCCCCGGGCATTTCGGCAAATATCGACGGGAATACCTCAAACACGAGCTTGGGCCCCTGCTCGGGCTGCACGCCATAAGAGAATACAGCACTGAACACTATCACTCCGGCAAGCACTGCCACAAGGGTGTCGAGAAGCGCTATTGTGGTGGCACTGCGCACCAATCGAACCTCATCGCTGAAGTATGACGAGTAGATGAGCATGCAGCTAAGCCCCAGGCTGAGCGAAAAGAATGCTTGCCCCATGGCGCCGAGTATCACCGACGGCGTTATTTGGCCGAAATCGGGCAGGAAGAAGAATGAAAGTCCTTCTGCTGCGCCGGGTAGCAGTATGCCGTTTATGCATAGCGCCACAAGTATGAATGCCAGCATCGGCATCAATGTGTTCGATACACGTTCTATGCCTTTCTGTACGCCGCGGCTCACTATCATATGGTTGATTGCCAGAAACAGTATGGTCCACATCACCGGACGGAACGTCGACGAACAGAATGCCGAGAAGCGAGTTGTGGCGTCTGATGCTACGGCTGGGTCGGTGAGTGTACCGCTGATGGCTTGGATAAAGTATTCGAGAACCCAGCCGGCCACCACCGAGTAGAAGCTGATAATCATAAGTGACGACAATATGCCAGTGTACGAGCAGAAGTGCCACAGGCGCGACGAATGAAGCTGCTTGAAGGCTCCGCGCACGTTCTTGTGGGTGCCGCGTCCCATGACAAATTCGGCACACAGCACTGGAACTCCTATTATAAACACACACGCCAGGTACACCATCAGGAATGCTCCGCCTCCGTGTGTGCCGGCTTCGTATGGAAATCGCCATATGTTGCCCAGCCCTACGGCCGAACCTACGGTGGTGGCTATCACTCCTATTTTCGTCGCAAATTGTGCTCGTTCATTCATAATCGTTCTTTTTTTGTCAGTTATTCTTCTATCACTGGCAGCTCGGGTCCTGTTTGCCTGTCGTGCGGTAGCCCTTTTGCCTTCTTGTTTCGTGATGTTTTATGTTCGGTTTTACCGGCTATGCTGTCGATGATCATCCTGGCCGAGTCGATGCTCATAGGTGCTGTTCCGCCTTCGGTAAATTCCGACGGCGCTCCGACGGGCTGGTTGCAGCGGTTGATAGCTGCAAATCCCAGTGCTGCCACAACCACTATCGCTGCTGCCAGTGCAAGCCCGGTACGTTCGCCTTTGTTGATGCTCAGTTTCATTGGCCTACAGCAGTTGTGACAACAGGATGAACACTATTAGCAATGGTGCCACAAAGCGTATTGAGAACAGCACCATCGGGTAGGCAAAGCTGCCGAATGTGCCGTGGTTGGTGAGCTCGTCTTGCAGATATCGTCGCGGAAGCACCCAACCAACGTAGATGCATCCCACAAATGCACACACCGGCAACAGTAGGTTGGTGGCGGTGGTGTCGAGAAAATCGAATATCGTCATCCCCATTATCGTGATGTCGGCCCATGGCCCAATCGACAGCGAGCATATAGTGCTGAGCGCAAACAGCGGCAGCATCACCACCATGCATGCCTTGGCTCTGCTCAGCTTGAAACGGTCCTGTAGCAGCAGTATCACCACTTCGCCGAGCGAGATGGTCGATGTCAGTGCTGCGACGGCCAGTAGCAGAAAGAATAGCGTCGACCAAAATGCGGGTTGTTGCATCCTCATGAACACTTCCGGCAGGGTGATGAATATCAGTGCAGTGCCTTTCAGTGTGTCCGACCCTCCGTTGAGCCCAAACGATGTCACTGCCGGGAATATTATCAGCCCCATCAGCAGCGCCACCAGAAACCCCAGCGACGACACTGTCACAGCAGTGCGCGTCAGCTTGGTGTCGGAGGGGTAGTAGGCTGAGTAGGTCACCAGGATTCCCATACCGAGGCTTAGCGAGAAGAAGGCTTGCCCAAGGGCGCAACTCAGTGCCTCCCCGTTTATCTTGCTGAAGTCGGGCAACAGAAAATATTCCACTCCCTCGGCGGCTTTGGGCAAATTAAGTGCCACGCAGCAGAATATCACCAGTATCACGAACAGCAGCGGCATCAGTATGTTCGACATCTTCTCCACTCCCTTGTTCACTCCTTTTATCAATATACCCATGTTTAGAACTATCATAACCCATGTCCAGAACACCGGCTTGTAGGTGGTGGCTATCATCTCGCCCATCTTCTCGGCAAACGGCGCCGTGCCGTCATACAGTTCGCCGGTGAGCGAATGCCAGAAGTATTCCACCGTCCATCCTGCTACTACCATATAATATGATAATATAAGGTAAGAGGCTATCACGCCGAGCCACCCGTTCAGATACCATGGCCGCCCGGGAGTGAGCTTGTGGTACACTGTTACCGAATCGGCGTTGCCGCCTCGCCCCAGCGAGAATTCGCTCAGCATCACGGGTATGCCGAGTATAAACACACACGCCAGGTATAGCAGCAAAAATGCGGCCCCTCCATTCTCCTGGGCCGCATTAGGGAATCGCCACACGTTGCCAAGCCCTACCGCCGAGCCAACTGTAGCCGCTATGAGTCCTATCTTTGAACCAAATTTTACCTTGTTCGACATTTTTCTATCGTTTTTCTTCCGTTTTCGCCGTTCCATTTGCGTAATATCGCTGTCTCGCGGCTTATTGTTGCAAAATTACTACTTATTTCCCTATTTTCGTCATAATTTATTACATTTTATTGCATTTGTGTTCATAATTATTACTTTTTCAATCGCAATCGCTTAATTCTCATCGTTTTTGCAATGGTTGCGCCTGATTATTCGCCGTGGTTCAATCTGAAATTTTTCTGGAAAATTTTTGCGTTGTCAAGTTATTGTCTTTCAGGCGGTAAGGCTTTTGGTGTGAAAATTTTATGTTATAGAGCATAAAAATGTTGGTAAAAAATTTGGTGGGAACGGG
>JBJEKE010000413.1:0-6365 GCA_051878475.1 Muribaculaceae bacterium
CGCCACCGGCACCAACTTCCAGAACCCCGGCTGGTAACCCCATCAGCATCTGATATCGATAACTATAACCATCAGAGTGCGCCGACATCATGCCGACGCACTCATTCTTTCCGCCGGAAAATCAAAGAAATTCTGATTTTTCACACGAAATGATGATAAAATAAAAAAGTTTGTGTATCTTTGCACACGCTTTCGGGGCGTAGCGCAGTTGGTAGCGCGCCACGTTCGGGACGTGGAGGCCGCTGGTTCGAGTCCAGTCACCCCGACAATCTTCAGTCAGACAATCCATTACGGGTTGCCTGACTTTTTTATTGCGCCACATTATGAGGCCGGCCACACAGCGATCCTCAAGCCGCACGATTTTTGTGTTGCAATAACGCAAATTATTTGCTATGTTTGTAAACTATTCCCCTTAACGGATTATTATGAAATTGCCTGACATAAATATTTCAACTTCTACGCGTGAGGCTGACGAGGAACGAATGGTGCAACAGGAGTTCGACAGTCTGCTCGAGGGGTATCTTAACAGCAACCACCGCAAGAAGATCGACATAATAAAGCGCGCTTTCGAGTTTGCCAAGCGCGCACATCATGGAGTGCGCCGCCGCTCGGGCGAACCTTACATAATGCACCCGCTGGCCGTCGCCAAGATTGTAAGCCAGGAAATAGGGCTCGGATCCACTTCGATAAGCGCCGCTCTCCTGCACGATGTGGTGGAGGACACCGACTACACCGTGGAGGACATCGAATCGCAGTTTGGACGAAAGATAGCATCGCTGGTGGAAGGACTCACAAAGATTTCAGGCGGCATTTTCGGCGACCGGGCTTCGGCTCAGGCCGAAAATTTCCGGAAGCTGCTGCTCACCATGGCCGACGACATCCGCGTGATTCTAATCAAGATGGCCGACCGCCTGCACAACATGCGAACCCTCGGCTCAATGCTACCAAGCAAGCAATTCAAGATTGCCGGCGAGACATTCTACATCTACGCACCGCTGGCTCACCGCCTCGGACTATTTGCAATCAAGACCGAACTCGAGGACCTCAGCTTCAAGTATGAGCATCCCGACGCCTACACCGACATCAGCCAGAAGATTGCCGAGACCGAAGCACACCGAACCGAGATTTTCGACACTTTCTCACGCCCTATCAAGCAACGCCTCGACGCCATGGGGCTGGTGTACGAAATGACCGCTCGCGTCAAGTCGGTTTACTCTATCTGGAACAAAATGCAAACCAAGCACGTGCCTTTCAGCGAGGTCTACGACCTCTACGCCGCACGTATTGTGTTCCGATGCGACAACGAGGCCGACGAAAAGCGGCTCTGCTGGAACATTTACTCCGAAATCACCGACCTCTACAAGCTCCATCCCGAACGCACACGCGACTGGGTGAGCACACCAAAGGTTAACGGATACCGGGCCCTTCACCTTACCGTAATGGGCCCCGACGGCAACTGGATTGAAGTGCAGATTCGCTCCGAACGAATGAACGAAATGGCCGAACGCGGATTTGCCGCTCACTGGAAATACAAAATCGGCGAAGGCGAAGAAGAACCGGAGCTCACCGTATGGCTCAAGACCATCCAGGACATCCTGTCGAACCCGGAACCCAACGCTATCGACTTCCTCGACACAATCAAGCTAAACCTCTTCTCGAGCGAGATTGTGGTGTTCACGCCTAAAGGCGAACTTGTGACACTGCCCAAGAATGCCACCGTGCTCGACATGGCATTCAACCTCCACACCGAACTGGGCACCCACTGCATCGCCGGCAAGGTGAACCACAAGCTGGTGCCACTTTCCTACAAGCTGCAGAGCGGCGACCAAGTGGAAGTGCTGACATCGAAATCGCAGAAACCACAGGAAAGCTGGTCCGAATTCTTAACCACAGCAAAAGGGAAAAACCAGCTCAGAGTGGCCATGCGCCGCGAACGCCGTCATGTGGCTGCTGCCGGCCTCGAAATGCTGTCGGAATTCCTTACCGACCGCGGCATAGAGCTAAACAACATCGTAATCACAAAACTCTTGGGGATGAAGCAGATTGCCACCAAGGACGAACTCTATTTTGCCATCGGGCGAAAGGAGATTGTCCTCGACGACACCCTCGCAAAAAGCCTTGCCAAGAGCGGCAAGAAAGGTTTGCTCTCGAAGATTCTGCGCAACCCATTCTCTTCAAAGCCAAAGGACACTCCCGAAGATTCCGCCGAACAGACTTCCCGGCAAAGCGTTATCGACACCAAGCAAACCTACGTGCTCCGCTCGGTGGGGGGCATCGACAACTACCGCATTGCCGACTGCTGCCACCCGATACCCGGCGACGACGTGCTCGGTTATGTCGACGAAGACAACCAAGTGGTGGTGCACAAGCTCACATGCCCCGTGGCAATGAAACTGAAAAGCAGCTTCGGAAACCGGCTCGTTACCACTTCCTGGGAAGTGTCAACCCCTAAGTTCATCGCCCGAATCCATATGAACGGAATCGACCGCATGGGAATCCTGCAGGAAATTATCAGCATAATATCAACCACCCTCGCCATCAACATCCGGAGCCTCGACATCGGCGCCGACAACGGCGTGTTCAAGTCCGACCTTACCGTACTGGTCGAGGATGCAGATGTGGTGAACAACCTTTGCAAGAAACTCAAAACCGTGAAAGGCGTGAAAACCGCTGTGCGTGTGAACGAAGAGACAACCCAAACCAACGAATAAACAATTGACACATCAAAATATTTGAAGATAGCCAATGAAAACGATTATATCGAAAGGTAACCTGTTGCGGACTCTGCTGTTTATCGGCACTGTTGCCGTGATTTACCTGTTTCTGCCATCATCCGACACTTTCAAGTACAGCTACTCGCTCGGTAAGCCTTGGAGCTACAGCCTGCTGACAGCGCCGTTCGACATCCCTATCGAACTCGACTCGGTGAGCATGGCCAGCAAGCGTGACAGCATCGACCGAACAATCGTGAAGATTTTCCGTAACGACAAAGCCCTAGCGCGCCAACGCCTGCGCGACTTCTCGCAACACCTCGACACGCTCCCGATTCTTCCGGCTTCCAAAAACCGTATGTATGCCGCACTAAGACGTGTATACGACGATGGTATCATCGACGCTGACACCTACACCGAACTCTCGGCATCGGCTCAGCCCACAATCAAGCTCATGGACGAGAACGAAGCCAGCGCCGTGCCTGCCGAAGCCATGCGCTCGCCCCGCGAAGCATACCGTTTCGTCGATTCAGTTGCCGAAGCCGACCCTCGACACCTCCATCTTTCCGAAATATCAAACTTCATCGAGCCTAACATAATCGTCGACAACGACCTCACAATGAAGCTCCGCGAAGCTGCCTACCAAAAGGCGCTCGCGCCCATAGGCCTCCTCCAGATGGGCGAACGAATCGTCGACCGTGGCGACATAATAACCCTACAGACTTACACCATCCTCAACACCTACCAAAGCATGATGGCAATGCGCGACGACAACTCGCATCGTCGCCACTACCCCTCAATCGGCAAGGCAATTGTTGTGGTGATTCTCCTCACATCGCTCTACCTGTTCCTCTACCTGTTCCGCTGGAGGTTCTTCAACGACCTGAGGAAGATGACATTCCTCATGATTCTAATCACTGTGTTCACCATAATGGCCCTACTGCTGATTAAGCACACTCACATCGGAGTTTACATCCTACCGTTCGCCATGATTCCCATTCTCATGACCACATTCTTCGACTCACGCACTGCAATGTACGTGCACATCCACGAAGTGCTTATCTGCACAATGGTGGGATCAATGTCAATGGAGTTCGTATTCCTGCAATTCACCGTCGGCATAGCAGCTATAACCACCCTGAAGGAACTCTCCCGCCGCGCTCAGCTGATGCGCACCGCAGGATATGTGTTCGTTACATACTGCATCACATACGCCGCATTCGGACTCGTTAAGGCGGGATTCCTCGTTGGAATCGACTATCGCATGATTCTTTACTTTGCTATCAACTCTGCCCTGCTTTCGCTCTCATACATCCTGATTTTCGCCATCGAAAAGATGTTTGGATTCATATCAACAGTTACCCTCGTTGAGCTGTCCGACGTCAACAATCCGCTGCTGCGCGAGCTCGCCGAACAATGCCCCGGAACATTCCAGCACTCGCTCCAAGTGGCTAACCTCGCCACCGAAGCCGCACGGAAAATCAACGCAAACGTTCAGCTGGTGCGTACCGGCGCTCTCTATCACGACATCGGAAAAATGTCGAATCCAGCATTCTTCACCGAGAACCAGCGCGGTGTGAACCCTCACGGACCTATTCCGCCCGAACGCAGTGCCGAGATTGTGATTGCCCACGTGCGCGACGGCCTCAAGATGGCCGAGCGGGCAAAGCTCCCGAAAGTGCTCCGGGCCTTCATTGCCGAGCATCATGGTTGCGGAAAGGCCAAATACTTCTATAACACCGCCTGCAACGCCGCAGAAGGCGCCACCATCGACCCCAGGCCATTCACCTACCCCGGCCCGAACCCGCAGTCGAAGGAAACAACAATCCTTATGATGGCCGACGCCGTGGAAGCCTCATCACGAAGCCTCAAGGAGCACACCGACCAGTCGATCACTGCTCTCGTCAACAAAATAATAAACGGTCAGATTGCCGACGGTCTCTTCATCGACTCGCCTCTAAGCTTCCGCGACGTCGAAGAAATCAAAGGCGTGTTTATCGACCGTCTGAAAACGATATTCCACACCCGGATATCATATCCCGAACTGAATAATAAAAAAGAATAAATTTGTAAAAAAACTCTTCAGCAATGACCGATATCCTCATGGCAATCATAGCCGCCATCGCAGCATCCGCATCGCTGGCACTGCTCTTCGTAAACCGTGCCCCAAGCGCCCTCGTTGCATTCTTTGCCATATGGATTCTCAACCAGTCGCACTACGTGGCTTTTGCTCCGGGATATATACTCACTTGGTTAGTCATCACACTGATAATCATTGTTCTAGACATGATGAATACTATTGCCGGACACTTCTCGCGTACCGTGGTGGCATACATGCTTACCGGCTCCATTGCCGGTATGTTTTGCGGCATCGCTATAAACCCCGCCGGCCTGATTCCCGGAAGCGCAATCGGCGCGCTCATCGCTTTTTTGGCATTCACCCGAACCCCCGCGGCCGCAAAGCTGCAATTTTCAAATTACGCTTTTATTCAGTACTTTTGTGCTAACGGCTTCCGCATAGTAGCCACCACATCAATGGTTGGGACACTCATTGCCGCCGTGCTCGCCCGCTACAACGCTTCTGTAGCCCTAAACCTATAACTCAAACCATACATAATGACCAAAGCATTACAATACATATTATTCATCCTCACGCTCTCGCTGAGCTTATCTTCTGTTTCTGCCGCCGAGAAAAACAACTTCCAGGCACCCGACTTCCAGTCGATTAAAACAGAGACTCTCGATCCCGACTCAAAATACTATTATCCAAAGCTCATTGCCAAGTTCCACAGCAACGACACCACCATGACCCTCGACGAATACCGCCACCTTTACTACGGATACATGTTCCAAGAGGATTACAACCCATACCGGAAATCAGTCTACACCACAAAGGTAGAACCTCTATATTTCAAGAACAACCACACCAAGGAAGAAAGCGATACAATACTCCGATACGCCGAAATGTCGCTCTCCGACGACCCCTTCGACCTCCGTCAGATGATGTTCTTCACCATCGCTCTCAAGGAAAAGAAAAAACTTGCCCGTGCCGCAATTCAGCAATTCCGCCTCAACCACGTCGTTGCCGCTATAATGTCGTCGGGAAACGGCACTCAGGAACATCCTTGGTTCGTTATTTCACCGGCTCACGAATATAACCTGCTCAATTTCATGAACCATGTGGCTATCGAGCACCAAAGCATCGGCGAAACCATCGACTACCTCAAAATAAAGAAAGACAAAGACAATGCCAAAGTGCCCGACGGATACTACTTCGACGTGGCCAATGTGATTGAAATCTACAAAATAAAATTCGAAAACAAATAATCATCACAAATCCAACAGCATCACCGCAACGACACAACCTCCTTAATAGAAATACCATAACTCGGCATTATGGAAAAAACATACAAATCAAAAGTTGCCAAATGGTATCTGTTAACCTGCATCTTATTCGCCACAGCATTCGCCGGAAGCCTGTTTCTGTCCCGTCACTCATTGCCGGTACTAATTATCGATGTCATTGTAGCGGGAACGGGCCTCGCATTAATGATTGACATCCTATTCCACACCGACTACACAATCAAAGACAACTGCCTGCACATCCGTTGCGGTATTTTATACCGCAACACATTGCCAATATCCAAAATAAGC
>JBJEKE010000414.1:0-6365 GCA_051878475.1 Muribaculaceae bacterium
TCCATGGTGTTCTTGCCCATGTAGAATTCGAGCATATCCTGCACGGCATCATCTTTACGGAGGCTGACGCGGTCGAGACGCATGTTAGGCCCGATGAACTCCTTAAACTCCTCAGCAGAGATTTCGCCCAGACCTTTGAATCGGGTGATTTCGGCGTTTTCGCCAAGTTTCTTAATTGCATTCACGCGTTCTTCGTCGGTATAGCAGTAGAAAGTTTCAACCGGAGCGGCTGCAGACTTTCCCTTGCGGCTTCGGCGCTTGGCTTCCTTCTTGTTCCGAACGCGGAACAGAGGGGTTTGCAAGATGTAAACGTGTCCTTTCTTGATAACGTCGGGGAAGAAGCGGAGCAGGAACGTAATCATGAGCAGGCGGATGTGCATACCGTCGACATCGGCATCGGTGGCAATGATGATTTTGTTGTATCGAAGGCCTTCGATGCCCTCCTCGATGTTGAGCGCGGCCTGCAACAGATTGAATTCCTCGTTGTCGTAAACGATTTTCTGCGTTTTCCCGAAGCTGTTGAGCGGCTTACCGCGGAGCGAGAACACAGCCTGGGTTTCCACATCGCGGGTTTTGGTGATAGAACCCGATGCCGAGTCGCCCTCGGTGATGAAAATCGACGAAAGTTCGCGTTTGTCGCCTTTTGTGTCGTTGAGGTGCACTCGGCAGTCGCGGAGCTTACGGTTGTGGAGTTGGATTTTCTTGGCATTCTCACGAGCCTTCTTTGTGACTCCGGCCATTGCCTTGCGGTCCTTTTCCGATTCAATGATTTTCTTGAGCAGTACCTCTGATGTGTTAGGTTCGCGGTGCAGATAGTTGTCGAGTTCTTTCTTGATGAAATCGTTGATAAACTTGTACACGGTAGGGCTGTTGGCATCCTTTGTGATGTTGCTGCTGCCCAGCTTTGTCTTGGTCTGTGACTCGAACACCGGTTCCTGTATTCGGATGCTTATGGCGGCCACCATACCGTTTCGGATGTCGGAATACTCGAAGTTCCGGCCAAAGAACTCCTTGATGGTGCGCGACACAGCCTCGCGGAACGCCGACTGGTGTGTACCGCCCTGAGTGGTGTGCTGACCGTTGACAAATGAGTAGTACTCTTCGCCGTATTGCGAAGTGTGGGTAATCACCGCCTCGATGTCCTGTCCTTCGAGATGGATGACGGGGTAGAGCGGGTCGGTGGTCATATAGTCGCGGAGAAGGTCGCATAGACCATTGCGCGAATGGAATTTACGTCCGTTGAGAGTAATGGTAAGGCCGGTGTTAAGATAGGAATAGTTCTTAATCATGGTCTCGATATACTCCTCGTTGAATTTGAATCCGTGGAAAATAGTGTTGTCGGGGATGAACTGCACGAGGGTTCCGTTCTGTTCCGATGAGTCGACTATTCCGCTTGTCTCCTTCAGAATTCCGGCTTCGAACGAAGCAGATTCCGACTTCCCGTCGCGGGTCGATTGAATGAAGAAGAACGACGACAGTGCATTTGTAGCCTTGATGCCCACACCGTTCAATCCCACCGACATCTTATAGTTTTCGGTGTTGTATTTGCCGCCGGTGTTCATTTTAGAGGCAGCATCGATAACCGAGCCCAGCGGAATTCCGCGGCCATAGTCGCGAACGGAAACCTCAGTTTCGGAAATCTCTACTTCGATTAGCTTGCCGAACCCCTGGTTGTGCTCATCGATGGCATTGTCCATCACCTCTTTGAAGATAACATATATGCCATCGTCGTTCTGCGAGCCGTCGCCAAGCTTGCCGATATACATACCGGGGCGCTGGCGGATGTGCTCGCGCCAGTCGAGGGTTATAAGACGGTTGTAATCGCTGCCGTTCGATTCTTGGGCAGCAGTTTGTGCTGAGTCGTCGAAGTTATCTGCCATCGTAATTATAAACTGTTTTCCGTGGGGATGCCCAACCATGGGCATAACTGTGCAAAGTTACGGAAAAACTTCGAAAAGCATCGCCGTGGAGCCCAAAAATAACTTCGCAATACTTTCAATTCGGTGGGGATTGTGTTTGGGTGAGGGATTGGTTGGATTTTGTCGACGAATTTGAGACCGTTAAATTCTTTTATGATTGCCGATGGTTAAACTTTTGGATGGAAAAGTTTTCTAAAAGACAGAACGACAAACAAAAACATTTATTAGAAAACAATAAAAAACTGACTGTTATGAAAAAGATCATTGTATTGGCTATGGTAGCCGTATTGGGAATTGGAGTGGTATTAGCACAGCGTGAACGAGGCGAGCGTGGTGTACGTCCGCCGAGAATGACCACCGAGCAACGTGTGAGCCATATGAAGGAATCGCTCAAACTCACTGACGAGCAGGCATCGAAGATATCGGCTCTCTACGCTGATTTTGAGGCTGGCATGAAGAATCCCGGAAAGGTTGACCGCGACGCCATGAAGGCAAAGCGTGATTCGCTGGATATGAAGGTAAAAGAACTGCTCACCGATGAGCAGAAAGCTAAGTACGATTCGCTCAACGTGCATCGTCCTATGGCACGAGGCCGTCAGGGTAATCGGAAATAAAGCATCGTTTTAGGTTAAACAACAAAAAGTGCCGGGCCGGAGATGAGGCTTGGCACTTTTGTTATGCGAACATGCTAATTACGGCATCGGCAATGTGCGAGCCGCCGCGTAGCCCTGCTGCAATGTGCCGGAAGATGTATCGGAATGCCAGTTTCACGGGCCATGGGGCACATGAATTGCTCAGGAGCTCGTTGCGGATGGCGAGCCCGATGGGGTTGTTCTCGCGGTGACATTTTGCTGCGAGCATTATTGTAACGTAATCGAGCAGCCAGATGTATCGGTTGCGGCGAGGAAGATTTTGTGCATTTAGGATGTTGGTACGGGCTTTTGCGATGGCGGTTAGGCCTCTCGAGGCTTTCGAGGCGAAGTCGGTTCCGGTGATTGAGTCCTCGCCAAAATAATAGTCGACGAGGATCTTGTTGAGTGCAATCACTCGCGGGTTGGCTAAGAGGAGGCGGATGCCGAACTCCCAGTCGTCCCAAAGCGAGAGACCGTTGTCCCAACAGCCGTGTTGCATGGCGAAATCGCGTCGGATGGCGAAGAGTTGAGTGGCAAGTATGGCGTGCTTTATGTGGTTGGCGAGCCAGTCGGAGTGGCAAATGTTGGTGGAAGATGTAGAGCCGTCGAGGTGATGACGAAGACTTCTTACCGTTACGATGTCGGGGCATTCAGGAGCCGATTCAATGACATTCCTATATTGCTCGAGCAGGCATGGGCGCATGGAGTCGTCGGAATCGAACCAAAGCATCCAAGGAGTGTCGACGAGTGCGGTACCGGCATTGCGGGCCGCGGCAGCACCTTGAGTGGTGCATTCGGTGATGTCAATCCTGAAGTCGGGCGCACTATGCTCAGCCTTGAATTGTCGGGCGATGTCCATTGAGGCGTCGGTGGAATTGTTGTCGACGATAATCAGATGGATAGGCCGATGCGACTGCTCCGCCACCGATCGAAGGGTGTCGAACAGGGTTGCCTGGCGGTTGAATACCGGAATAATAATTGAAAAATCCATGCTTGCTCAATGGCTGAATGATTTGCAGTGGTAAAGATAGTGTTTTTTGTCGGGAAATGAGTATATTCGCATATCTAAACATAAAAGTGATGGAACGAATGAATTGGGACCGACTGATATGCGACAAGCGTTTCGGTATGGAGGATTATCATGATAGCCGGGTGCAGATACGAAGCGATTTCCAGCGCGATTACGACCGGCTGATATTTTCGTCGCCGTTTCGCCGGCTTCAGAACAAGACACAAGTGTTTCCTCTTCCGGGCAGCATATTTGTGCATAACCGACTTACCCACAGCCTCGAAGTGTCTGGGGTAGGGCGTTCGATAGCCAAGGAGGTGGCCAATGAGCTGAAGGTGAAGTACAGTGAAGAGCCATGGTGCCAGAAAATAGATGAGATATGCGAGATAGTGGCGGCAGCATGTCTGGCTCACGATCTTGGTAATCCGCCGTTCGGCCATTCGGGCGAGAAGTGCATATCCACCTATTTTTCGGAGGGGAAGGGGAACGACCTTCGCCATGAACTTACCGATGCGCAGTGGGCCGATTTGATTCACTTCGAGGGAAATGCCAATTCGTTCCGTCTGCTCACCCACCAGTTCAAGGGCCGTCGAAAAGGGGGATTCGCCATGACCTATTCTATGCTTGCCAGTATAGTGAAGTATCCGTATCCGTCGAGCATGGCCGGAACGAAAGGAAAGTCAGGATTCTTCATTTCGGAGCGCGAGAGCTATGAGCAGATAGCGAGGGAACTGGGGATAATAAGCTATGCCGATGGCAGTTATGCACGCCATCCGCTGGTGTATCTGCTTGAGGCTGCCGACGATATCTGCTACCAGATAATGGACATTGAGGATGCGCATAAGCTGAAGATTCTCAATACTGCCGACACCATACAGCTTTTGCTTGGCTACTTCGACGGTGAACGGCGCAATGAGATTATCGCAAACATGGAGCGGATTGACGACCGTAACGAGCGGGTGGCTTATTTGCGGTCGTGTGCCATCGGTGTGCTTGTGGGGCAGTGTGCCAAGGCATTTGTGGCCAACGAGGAGCAGATTCTTGCCGGCGAATTCAAGGGCGAACTGATTGATGCCATCGACGAGCGTGTACGCCAAGGATACCGTGAATGCTCGAATGTTGCGTTTTCGAGGATATATTGTGCGAGCGATGTTGTTGACATCGAACTCGCCGGTAACAAAATCATCACCTTCCTACTCGAGACTCTTATTGATGCTGTACGCTATCCCGAAAAGAATTATTCGCGGCTGCTGCTGAGCAAATTCCCGCAGCAATACGATGTGTATGCGCCCACATTGTTCGGAAAGATTCAGGCCGTGATCGACCATATAAGCGGCATGACCGATGTGTATGCCCTCGATTTATACCGCAAGCTTAACGGTATGAGTCTTCCGGCAGTGTAAGTTATTTGGCGAGGACCCTACGACCCATCAGCACGCTCATTGCAAGTGAAACGGCGGCGAGCGAAATGCCCATTGCTGTAGCACCGGCCAGAGTTGCGGTAACCACGAGTGCCGGCATCAGAGTCACCACGGCAAGAATGGACAGCGATGAACGGTGGTTGTTAATGCCGTAATAGCGTCGGCCCACTACAA
This sequence comes from Muribaculaceae bacterium, assembly GCA_051878475.1. Classification (GTDB taxonomy): domain Bacteria; phylum Bacteroidota; class Bacteroidia; order Bacteroidales; family Muribaculaceae; genus SFRY01. The sequence goes on from JBJEKE010000414.1 coordinate 5,156, forward strand.
TCATAATGAACCAATAGAGCAGATACCATATGACGTGTGCCACACCGAGTCCGGTGATGCCCATTGACCGATAGAAGACGATATTGAGCAGCAGGCCGGAAACAGCGCTTATCGATTCGGTGACAAGATATATAGAGCCACGGCCTTTGGCGATGATTACGAACGCCATGCACCACGAGATTGCGCGCAGTGAGGTGCCAAGGACTCCGATGGTAACGTAAGGTACAATATCGATAAATTCGCTCGAATATAGAATGCGGACTATAAGCGGACAAAGAATGATAATGAGCGTGACGAACGGGAATAGTACCGCAAGCGTGATGTTGATTTGCTTGGTAAGGAAAAGCTGAGTGCGAACTCTGGAATGGCACACGCTTGCCAGGCGAGGGAAATACTCCATCGACATGGCTGTGAACAGCAGCCCTGCATACTTGTTTATGATGTTGAAGCCGGCTTGATACAGCCCCACTTGCTCCGTGCCTGCCGAGGCGTTGAGGTAGGTGATGAACAGATACGATGCCAGCTGAGCCACAGAGTCGCTGAGAGTGAGGAATACCCCCAGCTTGATGAAACTTTTCCCCAGCTTGAAAGTGTCGGAGGCCGAAACCGGTTGTTTGGGCGATGCTGCGGTGGCTTTCCGTCCGAAATACCACATGAATGAGCCGGCCACAGCCCAATAGACGATTAGCGACGGTGCAATGCTTGCTTCGCCGTAAAGGAAATAGAGCGGGATGCATAGCGCTACTCCCACCACAGAGCCGATAACAGTGCCAGAAGCAAGGTTGCCAAGCCGTGCAGTGCCCTGGAGCACCACTTCCTCTCCTTTCATAAGCGAAGCTATAAGCACTACAGCAGAGAGGATTGCATAGCACCACCAATGTGAGTAGTTACCGAAAGTGTATAGGCTGATAATCGGTGACAGCGCAGCAATCACGGCCGCACCGAACACACCGAGAACCCAAGCCCAACGCCGTACGACAGTAATGAGAGTGCGGCGGCGCAACGGATTGGTTTCTGATGCCACATCGCGCACACTGCTGTTTCGGAATCCGAGCGTGGTGAGCGAGCCTATCATCTCAGTGGCCGACAGGAAGAGTCCCATCAGTCCAATGCCAACCGGTCCGATAACCACTGAAATGATTTTGGTGCGGACGATGGAGCAGATGATTGAAATGACCTGTACTCCTCCAAACACACCAATCGCCTTCAC
>JBJEKE010000415.1:0-1569 GCA_051878475.1 Muribaculaceae bacterium
ACCACCGGGTGATTAAAGTGCTTTACGATGACCCGTGGTTGCTTGTCGTCGATAAGCCTGCCGGCATGCTCAGTGTCCCGGGACGTATCGATGCCACTTCGGTGTGGAAAGAGATGCAGCATAATCAATGTTGCAATGGCCTGATAGCTGTGCATCGTCTCGATATGGACACATCAGGTGTGCTTGTGTTTGCCAAGGACATCAACACTTATCGTGCCTTGCAGCGCCAGTTTGCTCGCCGTGAGGTCCGAAAAACCTACATCGCTGTGCTCGAAGGATTTGTCGCCCACGATTCCGGAACCATTGAGCTGCCATTGCATGCCGACCCTTTGCATCGTCCCCGACAATGTGTCGATTTCGATCAAGGGAAGCCTGCTGTTACCGATTATCGGGTAGTGAAGTGTGTCGCCGACACTACTACGGTTGAGTTCACACCCCACACCGGCCGCACTCATCAGCTGCGTGTGCATGCTGCACATCGCTTGGGATTGAATGCTCCTATTGTTGGCGACCGTCTGTATGGCCGACGCCCTTCAACGCGGCTGTACCTGCATGCGCTGCGAATCGAACTGCAGCATCCAGTAACAGGCGACTTGCTGGCTGTTGAGTCGCCTCTGCCCTGGAAGTCAGAATAGCACTGTAGCAACAACGTGGCGTGGTCCGCCGTAGTCGCGGAATTCACATAGATATATCCCTTGCCAAGTGCCCAGATTCAGCTTGCCGTTGCTTATGGGTATGCTGATTGAGCATCCCACCACGGTCGATTTAATGTGTGCAGGCATGTCATCGGCGCCTTCATACGTATGTGTGTAATATGGCTCGTTTTCGGGAAATGTGTGGTCGAGCGAGGCATTGAGGTCGTGGCGCACTCCCGGGTCGGCATTCTCGTTGATGCTCAATGCTGCCGAGGTGTGCTTCACAAATAGGTTCAACACTCCGCATTGCGGCAACTCGGGCAGATGGCTCAGCACTTCAGCGGTGACGAGATGGCACCCCTTTGGCCGTGCTTTCAGCGTGAATTCACTCTGTGTAGCTCCCATCAGTTCAGATTCATGTCAACTTTATGATATCGGTAGCCAAGGGCATATAGAGTAACGCTTACCCCGATGTTGTACATCAGTTCGGTGGTTTTGGCAAACATATGGAAGGCTTCCACACTTTGGGGCGCAATCCCTTCCTTGCGTATCAAGCTCAGCGCCAGTTCGGCGCATTCCTGTGCCAAGCGGGTGAGTTCCTGCTGGCGGGTGGGGTTGTTCTTCAGTTCAAGGATATCCTCGAGTATATGCTCGTCCATACAGTCGAAGCCGCGTACGTTGCGCATATGTGTATATAGGTCCGGGATTCCCTTGGCCTTTTCCCAGTCGGTGTCCCATATCTTGGCAGCGCCCATTCCGTAAAACATTGCCCAAGCAATCGATACGGTGGGATATTTGGCTATTTCCGGCACCGCATTTGCCATATATTCCGGAGCCGATTTGCTCCAGCATTCCTTCAGTTCGTCGATATCGTAAAGTTGTCCCCCCAGAAAGTTCTTTGAGGTGCAGAGTTCTATAAGCTGTTTTTGTAGCC
>JBJEKE010000416.1:0-1568 GCA_051878475.1 Muribaculaceae bacterium
GTTATACGTACACACGCCGGGAGGCTTTCCGGCGTGTGTACGATTTTTGGACAAGGTTCCGCCACACTTTACTTTATGCCATGGTTGGAGTATAATATAGATGCACAATTCATAGTATAGTGTTGCATGCTTACCATAAATACGATTCAGTGCCGTATGCAGTGCGAATTATTCGTACATAGAGCGTTTCCACGCAATAATACTTGCAAGGAGAATGATAGTATGAAGACTATTCCCTCGTTCCTAGTCAAGTTTTTCGGCGCTTTTCTCGCATTTTTAGGTTTTATGGTCGGGCTTGGCGGAGCAATCGGCTTCGGCACAACAATATCGCAAACTGCCAGCACTAACCCATCAGCTGTTCCAGCATCTGTCGTTGCCCTCATTATATTTGGCATCATATGTATCCTTTTAATACGCGGCGGTCGAAAATTGCTCCGACACGGTAATGAAATAAAGGAGCTTGAAACAATCAAAAAGCGCACCAAGAATATTGCTCTCCAAGATTGCATAAATGAACAAAAGCGCTTGCTCAATAATGAAGTTGAAAAGCACAACCAGCTTATGCGTGAAGAAAAGAAACAGGAAGAAACCCGTTCCGTATATCTGAATGCCGAACAAATCGAAAAGCTGGAAAATCGAACCGAGTTGCCTTGTCTGGACGAATGCGAACTCATATTGCAGCATGGTGAAGTGGCTGTATATGGAAGCACTGCAAAGTGGGGCAAAAACAGTTATGAGATAGACAACCGTTGTCATATGTACTTAACCAATTACCGTGTGGCCTTTATAGCCGAAGAATACGGATTCATACTGGATCGCAGTGAGATATTGGCCGTTGGAAAAAGGGAGCATGGTCTTATGCTTCAACTAAAGCAAGGCTCTTACCTTCTTGATTTGCCGCGCGCCGACCTTGCCTACATTGCCTTCTCCGGGCTTAATAACGGTATGCCGATAGCCAATATGCCAACGGGTTTTATTCCTTCCGATTCACCCTCCAACGAGCTGCAACAAATCGTCGATGTGTCCATGGTAGACGGCATGGATGGCCATGCATTTGAGTATTTCTGTGCCGAGCTTCTCAAAAAGAACGGCTTTACCAACGTCGAAGTGACGAAGGGCTCGGGCGACCAGGGCGTTGACATACTGGCTGAAAAGGGCCAGATAAGGTACGCCATACAGTGCAAGAACTACGCTACCCGGCTCGGGAACACCCCCATTCAGGAGGTCAACGCCGGAAAGGTATTCTACAAATGCCATGTGGGCGTGGTCATGACAAACAGCACGTTCACCCCCTCCGCAAATGAGTTGGCTACAACTACGAATGTGCTGCTTTGGGATAGAGATGTGCTCGACAAGTTCATCAAGGCAGCCAACATTACCCTTGAGTCCATATAAGTACCGTCGCACCCCCACCACCCATCCTGGAGGAATCATTATGCCCAAGAAGACCGGCCGCAACACCAAGGGCCGCATCGTCGCCGCCGCATGGAAGCTGTTTTACGAGCAGGGCTATGACAACACCACCGTGGAGGACATCGTCTTTGAATCCGAGACCTCAAAGGGCTCCT
>JBJEKE010000417.1:0-1566 GCA_051878475.1 Muribaculaceae bacterium
AATTGCTTCGGACTGCCTGTGATGGTGAAAGACCCCGACATGACCGATGAACTCTTTGCGAAATGGAAGGCCGACTTCAACCAGATGGAAAAGTACGTGTATCTGGAAAACGCAGAGAAAGTGGCCGAGATGCTCGACTTCAACAGCCTCGCAAAGTTTGCCCTGGTGATGAACCTAACCGTTAACCGGGAACTCAACTGGCCCAAGAGCACCTACATCTACAAGACTGAAGGCGGCAAATACTGCTTCGGGCCGATGTGGGACTTCGACTGGGCATACGGTTACTATCCACAAACCGGCGAATACCTTATCGACGAAGCCCGTTGCGTACTATACGAAGCCGGACAGGAATACGTCGGAGGACGTTTCTTCCGCAAGCTATTCAAGATGACGGCATTCAGAACCGAATACGAGGCGGTGGTGACCGACTTTCTTAAAAACAAACTCTACCAGCTATTGGAATACATCGATTCATATGCAGCAGCCATTGAGCCATCAATGGCTTGGAACGCCACTTTATATTCTCAGACCCGCTATTTCAAGGAGCACCTTGACAATCTGAGGGCAATCGTCGAAATGCGCGCGACGCTGATAGGCGACGCCGCAAATAATTATTACCTTTACTGATTATCACTTCATTCCCAATCCAAAAACTTATGTTGCAAGAAAACCTTATCAAGATTTACGAGAAAAGTTTCCGCGAATTCCGCGACCTCCCGGCTCTTACCGACTATACCTCGAAGAAAACTGTCACATACGGTGAACTGGCACGCGACATTGCCAAGATGCACCTCATATTCAAGCAGTGCGGCATTAAGCAAGGCGACAAGATTGCCCTTCTGGGAAAGAACACCATCAACTGGGTGAAAGTGTTCACTGCCACAATAACATACGGCGCTGTGATTGTGCCGATTCTTTCCGATTTCAACCCCACCGACGCCACCCACATCATCAACCACTCCGAAGCAACATTGTTGTTTGTGGGCGACAGAATATGGGACTCTATCGAAATGGACAACCTCAAACACATCCGCGCCGTCATATCGCTCGAATCGATGAAGGTGATTCAAGAACGCGACAACGAATCGTTCGGCTCGGCTTTACGGAACATCTCACGCCGTTTCCGCTCGGCTTATCCTCAAGGATTCTCGGCCAACTGCATCAAATATCCCGACATCGACAATTCGGCACTCGCCGAACTCAACTACACCTCGGGAACAACCGGATTCAGCAAGGGTGTGATGCTCACACTCAACAATCTCACCGGCAATGTGGTGTTTGGCATGCAGTCGAAACTCCACTTCAAGGGTAGCCGATGCCTGTCGTTCCTCCCATTGGCCCATGCCTATGGCTGCGCTTTCGATATGCTCACCCCTCTTGCCACCGGTACCCACATAACACTGCTTGGCAAAATCCCATCACCAAAAATTCTTGTGGCTGCCATGAACGAGGTGAAACCCGACCTGATTATATGCGTGCCGCTGGTGCTCGAGAAAATCTACCGCAAGATGATTCAGCCAATGCTCGCCAAGAACGTGATGCGATGGGCGCTCGCCATACCTTACG
>JBJEKE010000418.1:0-1564 GCA_051878475.1 Muribaculaceae bacterium
AGTGCCGCGCGATGTGCCTGAATATGCCGAGGCTCAGCGTCTGCGTACATTCCTCGACTATTTTCTTCCAATCAGCGAGCGCCAGATACCGTCGACGTCGCTGCTGCGCGAATTCCTCGGTGGCTCCAGTTTCCACTATTGATGCCCGGCCGGTATCATTACAACGAAAGAGCCTGTCGCACGTTTCCGTTGCGGCAGGCTCTTAAACTTGTGATTTATTTGTGGTTAGTATTGTTCGTTTTGTGGGTCGAAGCAAGTCCAGCCTTTTAGCCAGTTGTTAGTGCCGTCGAAAGCACCAATGTAGCTCACTGCATCGAAGCCTGAGAATCCGGCAAACGAAGCACCACTGAGCAGTGCACTGCCGATAACCGGAGTGTAGCCGTCGGCTCCTACCAGTGAGTTCCAGTTGTCGAACACCTTGTTGCCGTTTTGGCTCATGAAGAACGTGTGGGAGAACGAAACCTGGTTAGCATCGATAACAGTCTTGCCGGCTGCATCGTACAGAACATCATCGTAGATTTTGTTGGCATCAGAGCCTACGACATCCATGCCAGCAAACACAATGTTCTGGAGTTTCAGCAGGCCGTCCTTGGCCGATTGCACTGTGCCGCCCTTTTCTCCGTCGATAATCAAGCCGATTGGCCATCCTATTGCCACCGAGTTGATGCAGTTAAGTCGCGACGAACGGCGTATCTGCATTGCGCTCTGGAAACGTCCGAGGGCTGAGCCGTTGTTGGGATTGTAGCTGCCGCCATTAATATATGATGTACTGTTGGCAAACTGGGCATCGAGAACCTTAGGGCCTACGAAAGTGATATTTGAGAATGTGGCCACTGTGAAAGGCTCAATTAGTGCGCCATCGGCGCAGTTGTCGCTCTCGAAGCCGTTGCTTTGCGATGTATCGGCAATGCGGCTGTCGCGCAGTGAGAGTCCGTATTGTACATTTCCGGAGAAACCATTGTCGGTGTCGAAATCATCGTCCCAGCCTTTATATGCCACCAGGTATTTACAGTTTACGGTGCCGCCAAACCACTCAAACGAGTCGTCGTTGCTGTACGATACCTGCACATGGTCAATCTGAGTGGCTTTGCCTACAGCACCGAGGGTGAGACCGTTGATTTCCTTGTCTTTCTGGAAAGGATATCCTGCAAACTCGATTCTCACGTAGCTTAGCACACCGCTGTTGTCGTTGTCGTCGTTGCCGCCGAGCCTGGTGCGCGGACCGCCTTCAATCTGCTGCTCGCCCTGGTTGGTGCGAGCCTTGCCACAGAGAATCACGCCACCCCAGTCGCCGGGTTTGCGGTTGCCGGCTGATTCTTCCGAGGTAAACACGATAGGAGCAGATGCATTACCGATGGCAATGAGCTTACCGCCTCGTTCGGCTATCAGGGCTGCCTTGGTTTGCTTGTCGCCTTTGATAATCGAGCCGGCTTCGATGGTGAGTTCGGCTCCGTCGGCAATATATACCCAACCCTTGAGCAGGTAGGTGTCTTTCTTGAGTGTCTGCTTGCCGGTGAACACGAATTCCTGGTCACCGTTGCCGATAACTTTTCCCGATGGGTTT